>NZ_JAAMNK010000050.1:0-20520 GCF_011066025.1 Bacillus sp. EKM202B
TCGAATATGTTAAAGAATCATAAGTTAGCAAAAGCAATTAGTGAGGTATCATGGTCACAGTTTCGAATCATGTTGGAGTACAAAGCAAAATGGTATGGCAAACAAGTCATTGTCGTATCGAAAACATTTGCTTCAAGCCAATTATGTTCTTGTTGTGGATATCAAAACAAAGACGTTAAAAATCTAAACCTACGTAAATGGGACTGCCCTTCTTGTCGTACACACCATGATAGGGATATTAACGCAAGTATTAATCTAAAGAATGAAGCGATAAGGCTTCTAACCGCAAGGACTGTGGAGATAGCCTAATAAATTAGAGTTCGATAGAACTCTTTACTTAGGAATCCTCCTCTTCTAAACGAAGTGAAAGTGGGGGTAGTTCAAATATCTTTAATTAATTCTTTAGACACATGTAAAGGAATTTAGATTATACCTGATATATTCCTTTTATTAAGTTAACGAAGTTAATTGATTCTAGAATTTTATAACATTAGGAGGATAGCAAATGAAAAATTATCAACTTACACAGATTTTAAGAGAAAAAAGAAATATAGACAAAAATTATTATGAATTTTTGCATGAAACGGATTTAAGTATGGGAATTTATGAATTGAAAGCAGGATCTTTAGATATGCAACAACCACATACAGAAGATGAAGTATATTATATTATCAATGGCAGAGCACAACTTGAAGTAGAGAGTGAAAATATTTTTGTGGAATCTGGTTCTATTATTTATGTAAAGGCTAACATGAAACATAGATTTCATACTATTGAAGAAGATCTCACGGTACTAGTTTTCTTTGCACCTGCTGAATACTCTTGCGGAAAAGATTTTAAATTACAACGATAATTGCATAATAAGAAAGGTAAAAATAAATATCTTTTTATCAAGTTTGTTTAAATTAGACAACAACTAATTATAGGCAGGTATGTTATTCCATTAAAGAAAAATAAATTTTTTCAATAAATAATAATCAATAGAAAAAAACATAAATGTTAAAAATAGTAAATTTATGTTTAAAAAAGGTAAACTTTACGGTGTTTTAATGAATTCTTGTTTGTTTTTCTTAAGTAAAAATATCTAGTTGTATGACTTTTAATTTGGGAATTTTTAGTGTTTTTTTACATAAAAATATATTTACGGGAAAATATTTCTAAATATTTCTAATCTATTGAACAATTGAAAGTTTTAGTATACGATTACAACGTGATATCAAGATATACAGAGAAGAAAAGGAGATTACATATGAAAAATAAAAAAATTGGAATCATCATGAGAAAAGGTTATAGCATTCATGGTGATCATATTGAAACTGCAGGAAGAATATCTGATGAACTTTACTTGTTTACGAGTGTACCAAGTAAAACAATGGATGCACGCTTTAAAGAAGTAATTGTACTTGAAGAGGCTTCTGAAATAGATGCTGAAAACTATATTTTTACAAAAGGAAAAGATATAGGAATTAGCTTTTTTGTAACTTGGCAAGAAACTGATATTGTCTTAACTGCTAAAATTAATGAACGCTTTGGGAATAAAGCGTTATCTGTTGAAGCTGCTACGACATCTCGAGATAAATCAAAGCAGAGAGAATTTATGTTAAAGAATTCTATTGCTAGTCCTAAGTTTGCAAAAGTTAATTCTATAGAGGATGCAGAGAAAGAAATAGAAAATATTCCTTTCCCTGTAATTATTAAGCCTACTATGGCTGCTAGCAGTGAATCTGTATATTTAGTTAGCAATTTAGAAGAATTGAATAATTCATTAGAGAAAATTATTAATCTTTCTAAAACAAATAAAGGATTCTACTTTAACCAAACACAACAATGTGTGGCATTAGTAGAAGAATTTCTGACTGGGGAAGAAATTACAGTTGATGGAGTCGTTTTAAATGGAGAATTTTACCTTGGTGGAATTCACAATAAAAATAAAATGATGGGTCCATATTTCGAGGAAGATGAATACACTTTACCGTATGTTGGTGTAGATGAAGACATAGTTGTTAATATTGCTAAAGAAATATGTGGAAAATTAGATATTGAAAACAGTTTATTTAATGTAGAACTACGCCGAGATACGCAAGGGAATTTTAAAGTTGTAGAATTTAGTACTAGAATCAGTGGCGGGCATGTTTATCGTAATATACGTGATGTACATGGAATTGATTTAGTAGCCGTTAATATTCTTGGTTTATTAGATTGTAAAGGGGATATTATGGAATTCTTCTTAACTAGATCTACAACACCAAAATCTTGTACTTGTATTAAATTTGTATATAGATCTGGAATTATAAAGAAAAATGAATTGGGAATTGTTGCTGAACAGCCAGAGTATAAGGCTTACTATCCTGTAGCAAAAGTAGGAGCTGAAGTATATCATGCTCCAAAAGGATTTGATATAACGGGCTTACTTTCATTAAGAGCACCATATAATGATAAATCTGATGTAGAAAAATTGCGCCAAAGAGCTAGAGTATTAGATAATCAATTAGATATAGAATTAGAAATTCCGGTTCATGCATAAAAACTTAAGTAAATCTGGTTGTTATATTCCTTGTTTTAAATGAGGAATATAACCGCTAGATTTATCGATAAATTATTTAATAGTATCAACTTAAAACCGAGTAATCCTATATGCATTCTCATAGAAATGGAGTGGAAAATATTATGAATAAAAAAGTATCTATTTTGGGAGCACCTACTTACTTCGGAGCTAGTATAGGAGGGGTTGACCTTGGACCATATGTTGTAAGATATGGCGGTATGTCGAAACAATTAACTGAAATCGGAATTGATTTTGTTGATCTAGGAGACATTTCTCTTCCTTCAACCGATAATAAAAATTATGGAATTGTCAAACAAGAGTTTTCAAATGAAGTAATTGATATATGTAAAAATATTGCTTCGACAGTTGAGAACGAATTGGAAAAAGGGAATTTTCCATTAGTTTTAGGTGGAGATCATAGTATTGCAATTGGTACTGTTACTGGAATTCTTAGAAAAATACCACGATTAGGAGTAATCTGGTTTGATGCTCATGGGGATGCAAATACATTTGAAACATCGATTTCTGGTAATATTCATGGGATGTCTTTAGCAATTCTCTTAGGATACGGTAACGAAAAATTTAAAGATTTTCTAGAGAAAGAAACTAAAATTGATCCAAAGAATATCGTACAAATAGGAATTCGAGATTTAGACCCAGGGGAAGAAGAGTTTCTCAAAAATTTAGGAGTAACAATTTTTACAGCAGAAGATGTGAGAAAACAAGGAATAAAAAGTATTATGGAAAAAGCAATTAAGATTCTCAATAATAATACAGATGCAGTTCATCTAACATTTGATTTAGATGCTTTAGATCCTGAATTTGCTCCTGGAGGAGGATTGGCAGTTCCACATGGTTTAAGTTTAGATGATACAAAAGAGGCAATTGATATGCTAAGAAATAATACAAACCTAGTAGCTGCAGAGTTCACGGAAATAAACCCTATATTAGACAAGGATAATATTACTGTCAACACAACAATTGAACTTATCACTGAACTTTTAAGTAAGAAAGTTACTATGTCTAAATAAAAATTTTTCTGGAATTATTTTTAAAACTATAAAAAAACTATAAAAAAACTATAAAAAATAAAATTATATACGAGAATTTTAAAAAAACGAAGAGGACGAGTCAAATGAATAATAAAATCTATGACGTTATTGGAATTGGATTTGGGCCAGCGAACCTAGCTTTAGCAACTGCTATTGAAGAAGAAAATAATTCAATGGAAAGAATTTTTCTAGAAGAAAAAACGCACTATCAATGGCATCCGGGGATGCTTTTAGATAATACAAATATTCAAATTTCATTTTTGAAAGACCTTGTAACTCTAAAAAATCCTAAAAGTAAATTCTCCTTTTTAAATTATCTACATGAAAATGAAAGACTAAGCGATTTTATTAATCTCTCAGAGTTTTATCCGTCACGACTTGAATACAATGATTATATGTCTTGGGTTGCTTCTCAATTAGAAGATCACGTTTATTATAGTCGAACAGTAATTTCAGTAGACCCTATTGTGTCTGAAGATTCTGTCGAATTATTAGAAGTTATTGTGCAAAATACAAAAACTAATCAATTAGAGAGCTATATTACTAAAAATATTGTTTTGGCTACGGGTGGAACACCAAGAACGCCAATAAATATTGAAATGAATAATAGTAGAGTATTTCATTCAAGTCAATTTAAAAACAAAATTAATAACTTTGAACAGAATGATGCTCATAAGTTTTTAGTTGTAGGATCGGGACAAAGTTCAGCTGAATTATTTTTCCATCTAATCAATAATTATCCGAAATCAGATATTACGGCAACGATGAGACCTTTCTCATATAAAGCTGTAAATGAAAGTAAGCTTGTTAATCGTATATTTGACGCTAATATGATTGACTTTATTTATTCTTTACCAGAAAAAAATCGAGATGCTTTATTAAAACACCACAGTGATACTAATTATGCAGCTGCGGATGGAAGTTTAATAAGCCAAATTAATAAAGCTTTATATAACCAAAAATTTCATGGAGAAGATCGTTTTAGAATAAAGCCATTTTTAGAATTAACGGAGATAAAAACACTGTCTGATAAAGCGGTTGTTTATTACAAAGACATAGTTAAACATACAGAAGTTGTTATTGAAGCTGATGCTGTAATTCTTGCTACTGGGTACGAAAGTAAAAAGAACCATCCTTTATTAAGAAATCTTAACTCATACATTTCAGATAATATTGAAGTTTCCCGAAATTATCGTTTAGAAACAACGGATAAATTTAAACCTGGTATTTATTTGCAGGGTGTAAATGAAAGCACTCATGGACTGAGTGACACTTTATTATCTAATTTATCTATTCGATCAAATGAAATTTTAAAAACCGTACAAGAAAATAGTTCATTAACAGAAGAAAAAACTAAAAACGTGGTTTCATAATATAGGGGGTCTAAAGATGCATATTGAAAAGATAAATCCACAGATTTTCACAAATGAATATGATATTATGTGTCAACGATTATTTCCGCATTCTAATAAATTATATGATTCACCATTTGGTGCAATGTGGGGAATCATAGAACCTGGAGAAATTTCTAAAATTCATGGACATCATGAAGTTGAAACTTTTATTATCTTTAAGGGTGAAGGAATAGTTAAAGTGGGTAAAAAAGAAGAACCTGTTACGCAAGGGGACGCCATCTTTATTCCACCATTTGAAGAACATAGTTTGAAAAATACATCAGATGAAAATTTGATATTCTTCACCATATGGTGGGAAAATGCTTTTAGTAAAAAAAATAGCAAGAAGTTAGATTCAGGTAAAAAGAAATATTTAATAACGGCCACACCACCAACGCCTAATGGTGATTTACATGTGGGGCACCTATCTGGTCCATATACAGGAGCTGACATTTTAACTAGATATTTAAAACTTAAAGGAAATGAAGTCTTTTATATGAGTGGGGCGGATGATCATCAAAGCTATGTGCCGTTTAAGGCGGGACAATTAGAAAAATCTCCTAGAGAAACGGCAGATCATTTTGCTAATGAAATTGAAAAAACATTAAGACTAGCAGAAATTAATCCGGATATTTTTGTAAAACCTCATTTTTCAACATTCCATATTGAGTTTGTCAAAGAGTTTTTTGAAAAACTTTGGAAGGAAGGTAAATTAGTAGAAAAAGAAGTCGACATTCTATTCTGTAAGCAATGCGATAAGCACCTTTATGAAGCTTATGTGAGAGGTAATTGTCCACATTGTGATGAATTATCAGATGGCAACGCTTGTGAAAAATGTGGTAGACCTAATTTGTGTATAGATTTATTAAACCCAACTTGTAAATGTTGTGGCAGCGAACCAGAGAAATCTAAAATTAAACAACTATTTTTCCCATTAAGTAATTATAAAACACAATTAAAACAGTACTATAAAGAATTAAAAATAGGACCACATCTAACGGCATTATGTGAGAGAATGCTAGATGAGGATTTGCCTGATATTCCTATTTCACATGTATCTGATTGGGGAATTCCAGTTCCGGTAGAAGGATATGAAAATCAAACTATATATGTATGGTTTGAAATGGCACCTGGATATTTATCTGCAACAAACGAATTAATTCAGGATAAAAACCTTTCGTATACGTTAAGAGATTTTTGGAATAATCAAGATACAACTATCATTAATTTCTTTGGATATGATAATGGTTATTTCCATTCAGTGCTTTTCCCGGCTATTTGGCTAGCATATAGTGAAGATATAACTCTTCCTAAAACAATGATAACAAATGAATTTTATCAACTAGAGGGTCTTAAGTTTTCAACAAGCAGGGGACATGCTGTATGGGGCAAAGAATTATTAGAAAATGCTTCACATGATGTTGTAAGGTATTATTTATCTTATAGTAGACCGGAAACAGTTGAAACAAACTTCACTATGGAAGAATTTAATCATATTGTAGATACGAACTTAAGCCAAGAATGGGAATCATGGTTACATGATTTAAAATGCAAGTTAGAAGCAGAGTTTCCAAATGGTGCTCCAGAATTAGAGACACTATCAGGTAACTATTTAATGTATTATCAACATGTAAATCGAATTATGAATGAAATTATGAATGCATATGAACCAAATACATTTTCACCGCAAAAGGTAGTTAGATTATTAAACGAATTAGTCAGAATTGCTAAAAAATTCTCGGCAGGAGAAGAATTTTTAACGGTATTAAAGAATAATCAACAAAGAAGAAATACTGCTATTGCACTAGAATTATATACTGCAAAAATTTTAGCAATATTTTCTAGCCCAATCATGCCTACATTTGGTAAAATGCTATGGGGGGATTTGGGATTTAATGTTGACATGCAGTTGGATGAGGAAGTAAGCTTTTTGCCTGCTGGACAGAAAGTGGATCTTCAAGAGAATTATTTTTCAAAAACAAACGACAGTTTTTATCTTCAGAATATTTGATAATATGAGGAGGTAGTACTTACCTCCTCATATTTCCTAATAAAAAATATATAGGGAGCTCAAATTATGAAAAAGAAAATAAAAATTGGAGTAGTAGGCCCTTTTTCAGGTCCTAGGTCTGTATACGGACAAATGTTAATTGAGGGTGTAAATCGTGCGAAGCTAAATTATGCTGATAACATCGAATGGGTTTATCAAGATGATAAAGGAGATCCAAATACCATCAAAGATATTTCTAAAAAAATGATTGAGTCAGGGGTTGTTGCTGTAATTGGACACTTTAATAGTGCATGTGCTTTAAAAGCAATACCGTTTTATTCCAAGGCGAAAATTCCATTCTTAGTTCCTGCATCAACTAATTTAGAAGTTACGCTTAATAGCGAGGAATTAGTATTTAGGTTTTGTTCTAATGATTTGGTACAAGCTGAAACTGTTATTAATTTTTTGAAAACTAAAGATATTCAAACGATTACCGCAGTTTCTGATGAAACATTTTACGGGAAAAGCCTAGCAGATTTACTGTATCAAAGTGCAAATTCTTTATTTAAAGAAGTTACTAGAATTGAAGATTTTAATAGTGAAAATAATAAGCATAGCGATGCAATATTCTTTGCTGGGACACACTTTAACTCCGCAACTTATCTAAGGGAACTAAGGATGAGAGGGTATAAAGGAATTTTTATAGCTTCAGATGATTCTTATGTAGATGAATTTATAGAATTAGCCCAAGATTATTCTAACGATGCTTTTACCATAAAAGCAAAAGAGGATTATGTAGAAACATCATTTCTTGCAGCTTCGTATCTATTAGAATGTATTGAATCTAATGTAGAAAACTTAATTAATGAATTAGCAACAGGTAATTCTACAATTAAATTTTCAAGCAATGGAGATCGTTTAGGAGCTTCATGGATAATTGCACAAGTTATTGATAAATCTTTTGTTGAGGTGAATTATCATAAAACATTCAGCTGATGTAGTTATTATTGGCGGCGGCATTATTGGTGCAGCTATACAGTATTATTTAACCAAGCAAAATATTACAAATACAATTTTATTAGAGAAAAATTCCTTTAGTAGTGGATCAACAGGCCAATCCGGAGGTTTTATAAGGGTCTATCATAATGATCCTTATCTAACTGAAATAGCAAAAGAAGGAATAAATGATTTTTTTAGTATTAGTGAAGAGGTTAAATTTAAGCAGACTGGAATGTTATATGTTGAAAATGAAACACAACATATAAAAATGGAAAAGCAAACTGGAGAACTTGAAAAATCTGGGCATAAAATTAGTATCCTTTCACCTGAAGTATTAAAGAAAGAATTTAAATTTATAAATTTCCCTAAAAACAGCTGTGTGGCTTACGAGGAACAAGCAGGGTACATTAGCCCATCGTTAGCCACGAATACATGGATTGAAACATCTAGAACTAAAGGTGCATTAGCTTGTGAAGGAATCGAAGTGAAAGAAATTCTAATGGATAATAACTGTGTTGTAGGTGTTAAAACCTCCTATGGGACTATACATTGTAAACATGTTGTTGTTGCAGCTGGAGCCTGGAGTGGAAATATATTAGATACTATAGGCATTAAAATTCCAGTAAGAAGTAAAATTATTCAAATTCATTTCTTTGATGGAATAGGACAAACAGACCATCCAATTTTTATAGATGATAGTACTGGATTATATGGCAGACCTGATAATCTAGGTACTTCTCTAGTAGGATATCCAGTAGATAAGTATGATATTGATCCGGACAAAAAAATGTCAATTGACCCAAATGACTTTGAAGAAATGCTTCAAAATTCAAAAAATAGATTGCCATATCTAAATAAAAAATTATTTATAGGTGGAAGAAGAAGCTTTGATGCATATACATCAGATAATCGAGGAATTATAGAACAATTTCCACAAGTACAAGGCTTAATCGTTGCTACTGGCTGGAGTGGTGGTGGAGTAAAATTGGCTCCTGGTATTGGTAAGAGAATAGTGAAAATGATTACTGGAGTATAAGGGGAGAAAAGACTATGAACAATCTCGAGAATATTGAAATTTTTGAAGCGACCTATGATGATAGAGAGACTGTTATCAATTTAATTAGAATGTATATGGAATTCTATGAAAAACCTGTGCATGAAAAAAGTTCTTTAGATACATTAGTAAATACGATAATAAAAAATAAAGATTTGGGATTATTCTACGTTTGTACGGTTAATAAAGAGCCAGTAGGATTTGCTACTTTATATACCACTTTCAGTACGTTAAGTATGGGAAGAGCAATGATTTTAAATGATTTATTTGTTATCCCTGATTATAGAAAATTGGGTGTTGGGGATATGTTATTTAATACTTGTAAAAAGTACGTCCAAGACAATAATTATGCATATATGGAATGGGTTACCGCAAAAGATAATATAGTTGCCCAAAATTTCTATAAAAAACAAAAAGCAAATAAGAGTGATTGGATTGTTTACAGTATTTAAATAGCAATCTAATAGTATTTAGGGCGGATATAACAGAATATTTTCAATGTGCAATTTTGTTATGTATTTTCCAAATCCCTTTCTTTAAACAAGTTAAAACAAATTTAAGGTCAAACAACCGATATAAGAAAGAAGGAATGTATAATGCCAATTCAATTTATATTTATAGTACTATTGGCGCTGACTCTTTGTGGGGAAGGTATGTTAACAGTAACTCTAACCTGGACAATTTTGGATAAAGGGGGATCAGTTACTCATTTAGGAATTATATTAACATTAATGAGTTTGTTACCATTCTTTATGCAAAAATATTCGAAAAGTCTTAAGATGTGGTTAACAAAAAGTCCATTGTTAATTTTCTCTGGTGTCCGTTGTATCGGTATTATTCTGATTATAATAAGTCTTTTAAATAGTGAGCACATTAATGTTTTTACTTTATATATTTTTGCAGGTGTTTTTTCTATTATTTTATTTTTATCTACGCAAAGCTTGGAAACTTATATGTCTCAAATGGTATTATCAGGAGAAATTCCAGCAGGAAAGGCTTCAAATATGTTACAAACTGCAATACAAATTGGAGCATTTGGTGGGAACGCAATAGCAGGGTTTATGATGAATGTAGGTGGATTTAATAACGTACTTTATGGTTTAGCATTCTCTTTAGGTATTGGGGTATTTTTACCTCTTCTAATGCCGCTATTAAAAAGTAAAGATGTTCAGCAAAATAAAAAACCTGTATCAAATCATATTGAAAAAATAAATCCAATAGATAATTCAAAAATATTATGGATTACAATTACTGGTATTGCCGTTTTAACAATACAACTTGCATCATTTAATTTTTTAGTACCAATTTTATTTCACGATGTATATCGTTGGGATCCTATGCAGTATGGATTTGTTAGTGCTGCAGCAGGTTTAGGGGCTTTATTAGCTACACTTGTTGGGAAATTTGAAAAATTTATTCCAAGGTCAATTTTTCTATTAATTGCTGTTTTTGATATTACTTTAGGATTAGTACATTCCTGGTATTTAGCAATTGCCGTTTCATTTATGCTTGGTTTTGTTTTTAATCGTTCACGTATCAATCAAAGAACTGTCATGTTTGACTTTATTAAAACAAAAGAAGAAACGGTTATTTGGTCAAGTCGATCTACACTAGCATTCCAGTTTACCAAAGCCGCTTTACCTTTATCATTAGCATTACCTATTCAATGGATTGGGATTATGAATGCAGGCCATCTGTTTGGAGTGATAGGTACGGTTGTTGCTGCTACTATGATGGTAATTTATCTTAACGAACTAAATCATAGAAAAAAAATAGAAGTTTTACAACAAGAAGTTGCTCCAAAATCATTTTAATAGTAGCGTATTAAATGAAAAGAATAGCTAATGAAGTAAATTTTATAACGTCGAAACAACTTATAAATGGGGTACCGCCCCATTGCTATCAAGTTAAGCTCATACAACGTCAATTATAGTTGACGTTGTTTTTTTTCTAAAGGCTACATGTGAGGGAAATTAAAGAGTTGCATACGAAATAAACCCTAAAGGGTTTCATTTTTTAATTTAAGCCGCTTGATTATCAGACATGGTGCAATTGTAAACGACACCTAATATATCAAAGACTGTTTTCTTCTCATACCTATGGGATTTTCGTCCGTTTTTCTGTAAGAGATTGAACAGACGAAACAATATCTTTGTTAATTCTTGGGCGTCTTTTTGTAAAGATTGATAAATAAGTGAGAAATAATCTTTTATGATATAAGTTGCTTTATATTCGCTTAATTCTCGTTTCTTCTTGATGAGGAGTAATTGGCGCATTTGAAACATGGTGGAGGAACAAAGAAGGATACTTATTAATTGTCCGTATAAGTGACATTCTAGTCTTTCTAATTTTACAGAACTACATTGATGAATACGAAAAAATGATTTCCATGTTTTAAAAATAAGTTCAATTTGCCATCGTAAGGAGTAAAAATCGTATACTTGCTCTTTTGGCAAATATTCCAATGGAATATTTGTAACGTAAAAGTTAATTGCACTAAGCCGCTTACTGCGTTCTTTATAGGTAATTTGCTTCTTATGTTCTTTAGATGCTAAATCCTTTTGACTACGCTTCATTTGCGTTTCAGTTAATTTATACAGAATAAGTCTTGCAGGAAGCTTTTGATACATTCCAATATAGATTTCAGGAATTTCATATGTTTCACCTGACTGTAATTGATCAATAAATTGCTCCATATCTAATTAGATGTACTCAGATTGTTTTTTTATGGTTCCATTTTGAAAGTATTCAGGTTCTTTATTCTTCTGATATATACGTGTATTAAGCTTTAATCGTGAAATAAAATAAGCACCACACTCGCTTATAGTATGTAAATCTTTTAAGTCGAAATATCCTAAATCACGTATACATACATCGTTCGGTTGAAGGGATGTTAAACAAGTAGAAGCATACGTTTTATCATTGTGTTTTCCTGATCCTACATGAACATGAAGAAATTGACCACTTAGTAAATCATACTCTAGTTGAATTTTTACGCCAGCACTTTGACCGCTACCACCTGAACCTTGATATGTAGAAGTGAATTTATCTGGAATTTTAAAATATGTATAATGCAATATAAGGATACGAAGAAAATAGTTTGTATACAAAGTTGGAATCTTGCTAGAAGAACAAAATTGTTGGTGAAGTAAATGCGCTAAGAGTTGTTGTAAAAACTGAACAGCCTGAGGGTTAAAACGTTGATTGAGTCCCTCTGGACTCATAGAAATACAGGTGTTAGCTTCTAATCGACTACATAATTGTGTCAATGAAGTATGAGCTATGTTTTTGCTTAACCAAACACAAAGAGCCACTAAGTCTTGTGCACGATATTTACTCCTTCGTTGTACAAACCCTATCTTTCTAGCTAACTGATCCAAAGCATGTGGTGACATATGTCGCTGTAATTCTTCAGTAAACAATTCTAATTCATCAGAAATCGATAAATCCATACTAAAAACGCCATCCTTTCTGTATGTTTCTACAAAAAGAATAGCGTATCTTTGCATTTTGAGGAAGTTTAGTTTTGTTAGCTTGATAGCGATCTGGTGCTACCCTATATTTGGAATTTAATGTTCGTTCAATATAATCTACTTCTGTCTGTTAAAGATGGATTGATCATATCCGTTACTGCACGATATAGATTTTCCGGATATTCAGCTATTCGATGGCATAAATACAAGTACCACTCTTTTCCGTAAGTTAAATATACTTTACAGTTGTACCCCTTACTTTTTAAATCCATTAACAAATCTGGACGGATTCCGTAGAGCATTTCCATTTCTACGTTGGGTTGATTAAGGTATTGACGGTTTTCCATTTCTTGAATAAGCATTTCATCATGTGTGGCTATGGATACTGGGTGGTTAGATTCTATTATTTGTTCTACAAGTTTAAGATAACGATTATTTAATTCCTTTGATCTAGACATAGCAACATCAGCTGTTTCTTGATAAGCCCCTTTGACAACTCGTATTTTCCCAGGATAATGAACTAATTCCTGAACATCATTGTTGGACCTATATAAATGTGCCTGTATAGTGATCCCTACATTAGGATATTGCGTAGTTGTTTTTTTATAGATATCAAGAATATCGTCAGTTTTTGATGTTTCTTCCATACTTATCATAAGTGTAACGCCGTACAGATTTGCTTTCTTGGCTAACTCAAGTAAATGAATATAAGCTGTTTCTGGATCCACAGATAATCCAATATGTGATAAATCAAACGAAACAGTCGACTTCATGGAGAACAAACCCATTTCTTCAATAAGATTCAAAAACTCGTTTTTGGCGTTCCGGCATTCTTCTAAATCTGTTGTATTTTCACCAATGTATTCCAGTGAAATAGAATAACCTCTTGAAATCAGTTCTTTTGCTGTTGCAAGCCCATCTTGCCTATGCTCTCCGGTTACAAACCGTTTGGCGGCTTGCAATAATAAAGGATAGAGTTCATTGGACTGCTGAATATAAGATTTAATATGTTCATTTCGTGCAACCGATTTAAGTGCTTGGGTGACTTGAACCTTTGGATTAGTCATAACTTACATCTCCTTTTTCATATTTACATAAACTTTATCATGGTAAAATGGTTTATATTAGTACCATTTATAATGAATTTTCAAAGTACCAATTCTAGATAAGGAGTAAATTTCAATATGCTTTGGATACCCATTGACCGGTCATTAGATATACCATTAATTAGACAAGTTTATCAGCAAATACGAGAACAAATTTTAAACGGGGACTTACAATCAGGAGAAAAACTACCGTCGACACGTGAACTATCTTCTGAGTTGAATGTATCCAGGAATGTGATTTTGGAAGCGTATGATCAATTATTGGCTGAAGGATTTTTAGTTGCAAAAAGGGGTGCTGGAACATTTGTTGCTGAAGGAACTTTTTTAGAACAACAGAATAAAACACCTTCATTTCATTCTGTGAATTGGAGTGAAGATAAAAATAAAAATAAAGATGATAACATCATCAACTTTCGTTCAGGTATACCAGCACTGGATTTATTTCCGCGTAAGACATGGGCAAAATTGTCTCATACCATATGGAATGACATTGCACCTTCTACTTTTGGATACGATATTCCCGAAGGACGTCCGGAATTACGACAGGTTTTATCACGCTATTTACTGAAAACAAGAGGTGTTGATTGTCATCCAGAACAAATTGTGATTACATCTGGTGCAACCCAAGCTATGACACTTGTTTCTAAATTGCTTTTATCGCCCGATGATACAGTGATAATGGAAGATCCAATCACCAATGATATTCAAACTATATTTAAAACTTCAGGTGCTCTTCTTTACCCTATACCTGTTGATGAATATGGAATGAAGACATCGTTGCTGCCATTAAATAATTATCCAAAGTTTATCTTTGTTACTCCGTCCCACCAGTTTCCGTTAGGAGGAACGTTACCAATTCAACGAAGGATTCAATTGATTAACTACTCTAGAAGAACAAATTGTTATCTTGTTGAGGATGATTATGACAGTGAATTTAGATATGAAGGACCACCTGTAAGTTCATTACAGGGATTGGATTCAGATCGTGTATTATATATTGGTTCGTTTAGTAAAATCTTATCACCAGCCCTTAGAATGGGATATTTAATTCTTCCTTCACAACTTATTGAAAAGTGTCGCAAGCTAAAATGGTTTTCGGATTTACATACCCCTTCTTTAGAGCAGCTTATCCTTGCCCGTTTTATTGATGAAGGCTATTTGGAACGACATATTATGAAGATGAAGAAAATGTACAAAAAACGAAGAAACTTCCTTATTCATTGCTTAAAAACAACATTTTCAAATAGGGTTAATATTTTCGGTTATTCAACAGGCTTACACCTAATTGTTGAATTAAATGAATCCCATTTTTCAAAAGAATTACTCGAATGGATCGAACGGTTTGGAGTTAAAGTATATCCTGTAGAAGATCATACTATAGAAAAAGGAAAACATCATAATCGAATTATTTTAGGTTATGGGCATCTAAAAAATGAAGAAATTAAAGAAGGTGTGACCAGACTACATAAAGCAATATATAATTTTAAATCCAAAAATTAAAGCCGAGCCGTCCTTAGCTTAGCATGAGGACAACTCGGCTTAGTTTTCTGTCAGGATCCCATCACTATCCAGTTAAAATTTTATAGTACCTCCAGAACGAAATTTTGTGTTAACTTGTAACAAAAAGTTCATTTTTTCGTTTTGGGGTAATTCTGGATTTTTAAGTTGATGGATGTGGGGTACCGCCCACATTTTAACGTTATCTTAACTAGTCATTACGTATGACTTTACAGTATTCATTGTAAAGTCATACGTTTTTTTATTTCTTTAAAGATTATTTAACCATACTAATTTTTTATAGTATGTATAGTAAATAAAGAAGGAGGAATATTAGGAGGTTAAAGCCTTCCACATTCAATAAAATAATAGATTTCAAAAGGAGTGATTGTATGAGAGTAATTACCCTTCTCACAAAAGGAGGAAAGGTTCGCTATATGTTACTTGATCATAACAATGAGCCAGTTCAACCAGTATTACAATATTTAAAGTTTAAGGATAATAGTGGGGCTTCTCGTAATACCTTACAGTCTTTCTCATTTCATTTAAAACTATTCTTTGAATTCTTACACCAAATTGAAAAGGACTACAGGAAGATCGGCATAGATGACATGGCTGATTTCATGAGGTGGTTACAAAACCCACATCATGACGTAAAGGTCTCCCCTATTTTTCCTAACGAACCAATTAGAAAAGCTCAAACAGTAAATATCATCATTAATACTGTTCTTGGATTTTACGACTATCTGATGAGACATGAAGACTATAGTATCCAGTTAAGTGAACGTCTAAAGAAACAAGTCTTAGGATCCCGAAAGGGATTCAAAAGTTTTTTACACCATATAAACCGAAATAAATCTTTTAGCTCTCATATCCTTAAGCTAAAAGTACCTAAACAGCAGCCTAAAGTACTATCAAAATATCAGGTTTCCGTTATCATGAATGCTTGTACTAATATACGTGATTTATTTCTAATACAACTTCTTTGGGAGAGTTCTATGCGTATTGGGGAAGCTCTTGCCTTGTGGCTGGAAGATTTTGAAATTGATGCAAGAAGAATTCATATACGTGATCGAGGTGAACTATCCAATCTAGCTGAAATTAAAACGGTATGTAGTCCTCGTTGTATTGATGTATCTGAGGACTTAATTAATATGTATCTAGAATATATTGCTCAATTCCATACGGACGAAGTCGATACGAATCATGTATTTATTAAGTTATCCGGAAGAAATAAAGGTAATCCATTTGAATATACAGACGTTGTATCCCTAGTCCAACGTTTACGTAAAAAAACGGATGTTTATTTCACCCCACATATGTTACGTCACACATCTTTAACAGAACTAAGGAGAGCTGGTTGGAAGGATGAACATTTAATGAAGCGAGCTGGCCATGCTCATATACAAACAACTATGCAGATGTATATCCATCCTTCGGATGAAGATATCAGGAAAGATTGGGAAAAAGTACAGGAGAATATGAGAATCAGCAAAAGATTCGAGGAGGATTACGAATGAATTTAGCTACTGGATACATACTACCGGAGAATAAAACCAATCAAATAGCCAGCTTAATCTATGGATATTTTGAAAATGATGTTTGGAATACAGATAATCCAGCTTTTAATAATTTTAGGAAGTCAGAATGGGGAAAAACTCATCGTAAGATGAATTTTACAGCATTTTCACCTAAGATTAAAAATGAAGTTAAGTTTTTCATATTGACTCGTGTCCAAAATGATGAGCTACAATTGGATTCTGCTGTACATAATTACGCTAGATCCTTTAAACAACTTTCTAAATTTCTTGCGAAATTTTATCCAAATATTAATAGTTTTGCCGAATTAGATATTAATAAGGCATTATTACAACTCAGATCATATTTAAGTAAATTAGGTTTAAGCATACGCATTTACGACAGAAGAAATCTATCAAATTACGAAAATCTGCTTAATCGTTTGTTTTTATTTTATAGAGACTTCTACGATACAAGAGACGAATTTGAGAAAGATATATGGGATGTTAGGAATATTCCTGGTGCAAGATTCCCTGATCATGAATCAAGACACAAATTAAATTTTAGTGATATTCCTGCTCCTTTCCGCCCTATAGCAAAACGGTATTTAAAATTCAGAATTAGTTATTTATCTCACGGCCAATGTAGCCTTGATGTCAGAATAATAAAGGTGTTTTTGACCTTTATATATAATAAATACCCTGCTTGGAATGATTTAAATGCTTTAACTCGTAAAGATATTGAAGATTACCTTGTATTTCATAATGAAAAGTTTCATGACAAACCATTTTCCCAAAAAAGTTATTTAATCGCTTTAAATGTATTCTTGGAAACAATAGAAAAACTACAATTTGATGAAGCACCAACGATGCCTGTGAATCTATTATTATTTGAAGAAGATCTCCCTAGATTAGTTACAAGAACTGAAAATGATATCAAATATATTCCCGAAAATGTCCTTCAACAAATTGAGGAAAAACTAGAGCATGTAAAACCATCAAAATATATACCGGTAATCGTCTTACTCCGAGCTACTGGTTGGAGAATTTCAGACATTCTTAATCTGAGATATGATAAATGTTTAGAGCAGACCTCTCAGGGGTGGTATCTATGCGGTGATATAAAGAAAACACAAGTTATGAATCACCGTGTACCAATTAAAATAGAAATGGCAGAGATAGTCAAAACTGTTATACAAGTGACTAAAAATCAAAGTAATACTATCAATAATCCTAAAAAATATTTATTTGTACAACTTGAAGGTGTTCGTCGGGGCAGACCTTTTAATTACTATGACATTCGCAGAAGCATGGAGCGTTTTACAATAGAGCAAAACATAGTTGATGATTTAGGTAATCCCTTTTACATAAAAAATCATGCCTTCCGGCATACCAAGGGCGTAGAGCTACTTAATAACGGAATGAACATACTACATGTTCAAAAATGGATGGCTCACGCTTCTCCCGAGATGACATTACAATATGCAAAAATCCTTGATACTACAATGCGTAAATCATGGGAAGAAGCCACAAAACAAGGTGTTTTTCGAATTGATCTTGAAAGTAAACGTCCCGTTAAAGTTGAACTTACTGATATTGCGAATGAAGATATTATTGAATGGGAATACATACGCCATAATTTAGACGCTGTAAAAATGGAACTTGGTTATTGTATGAAGCCAATTAAGCAGCCATGCCCTACTCAAGCAAATCCATGTTTATCTTGTCGTAATTTTTGTACAACACCTGAATTCATGCCGAAATTTGAATTGGAAGTCAAAGAGGTTAAAAGTGTAATTGAAAAAGGCACCTTACTAGGTCGTCAAGTGTGGATAGACAAAAATCAAGCTATTCTAGACCGCCTAGAACCTATTTTAGAAACATTAAAAGGTGGAACAACACATCATTTAGCTGAAAAAAAAGGACGTGAATATATTGGGGAGGAACGTACTTATGAGAAGTAATCATGTTAGAAATACCGAAGGTGTTAAAAAACACGCACTAATGAAAAGCCAAAAGACATCAAAGAAGGTAGATCAAGCAATACAACGTCTTATAAAAACAAAGGCTAAAATCAATTTTAACCAAGTTGCGCTAGAATCAGGTGTATCCAAAGCATTTCTCTATAATAATCGAGAAATACGAAATCGAATAGAGGGATTACGAAAACAACAAGAAAGGTTAAATTCCCCACAAACTATAAAACGTAATATGACAGATGCCAGTAAAGATTCACTTATCGCAGCCAAAAATAACCGAATTAAAAAACTTGAAGAAGAAAATAAACGTCTAAAGGATGAATTATTGAAATTACGTGGTATGGTCTACGATAAATTTTGAGATTTTAAAAACATTACTAGCGTATTTCGGTTTTACTTATTGTGCTAACGTTTTAGGTTAGTGGAAGAAGGATAGTGAAGAAATAGAGTAGAAATATGAAATTAAAAACTTAACAAAATATTTAATATGAGGGAGTATTTCAAATGAGTGTATCGGAGAGAACCGAAATTAATTTAGTAGCACTTGAAGAACGGGATATACCTGGGTTAATTGCACTTTCAGCTGTAGTTGGATGGGATTATGATATACATGAAATTCAAACAGTGATGTCATCTGGCAAAGTTTACGGACACAAGAATAACGAGGGAAAAATTGTATCGAGTGCGGCAATTATTCCTTACGGGTCAAGCCTAGCATCTATTGGTATGGTCATTGTTCATCAAGATTACAGAGGTAAGGGGCTAGGAAGAAAAGTAACACAAAAATGTTTAGATTCTGTTTCAGACGATACCACGGTTATGTTAATTGCGACAGATGAAGGAAAACCAATGTATGAGAGCATGGGATTTTGTTCGATAGACTGTGTTCATAAATATCTTATTGACAGCTATCTTTTGATAGAGCCAAACAATAATTTGGATATGGAAATAACTCCTATGCGAGAAGAGAATTTACCTCAAGTTGTAAAATTAGATAAGAATGCATTTGGGGAAGAAAGAATGACTCTTTTAATCCATCGGATTAAGCAAGCAAAAGAGGCACTTGTCGTCAAAGATTCCGATGGAACAATCATAGGGTTTGGCTTATCTATTTTAGGACCTATTAATCTAATTCTAGGACCTATTGTAGCCCCTAATGATCATATAGCATCCTTATTAATTGATAAATTGGCTAACAATCATCAAGGTAAATTAAGAATCGATATTCCATCAGGGAATGAGGCTTTTATGTCACATTTAGAAAAACTTGGTTTCGTAAAAGTAAGTCAACCTCCTATAATGATTAAAAATTCAAAGCAATTACCATCACGTAATAAAACATTATATGGAATAGCTGCACAGATTTTTGGGTGACTTTGTTATTCAACGAACGGTGCGTTAATTTAATAACACATCATAAAAGGGCAAACTTTATTTAAACCAATATTTACATTAAATACATGTAAATGATGTGAGAACTATTGATATTTCAATTGTTCTCACATCGAAGTTAAGATAATTCCAAAAAATATACGCTAAGCAAATTTCGACATAAAATAAGCCGAATTTCCTACTCTAAGGAATATTCGGCTCATATTCTTTTAGTATCTTATAAAAAGTATTTTTCTTTAGTCCTAATAGGGGGCACCATACATGCCCATCAACTTAAGAACGGAAACAAAATGAACTTTTGTTTAAATAAACTAAAAAACCCTTAAAACACTTTTTCTCCTTAAAAATGAGCATGCCAAATAAACCCAGGTAGGTATTATTTTTAAAGATTATGCAGCTTTCTTTTGTTTTCTAAATCCACTATACTCATAGATAACACCCATAATATTGATATGATCCCCTCATAGTAGACAGTAGAAAGAAAGCACATTAATCTGTTTACGTATGGGGGGATTTTGTATG
>NZ_JAAMNK010000051.1:0-13915 GCF_011066025.1 Bacillus sp. EKM202B
GCTACCAAAAGTAACGACTAACCGAGAAGCCCCCACTTCAAACAGTCCGTTAGGACGTTAAGTGGCGGGTAGTTCACCTCATTCTCTTTTGGGAGAACTTACAAAAGACTTAGGTTTTATAATCTGAAGGGATCATGTTTTACAACTCATAAGACATGTCTTCAAACCTTCGTGACCTTATTATAAACATCGTATCTTTTTTTAAAGCATCGTGACTTTATTTAAAAGCGACACCATTATTCTGAAGAGGTGGATACCTCTCATATATATAAAAATGACGTAGAACATATTCTACGTCATTTTTATATAAACACTTTAAAGACTTAGGGGTCGTATATTTTGTATTTTTTTACATATCTGAATGAATTAAAGTTATATTACCCGTTTAAGTGAGCCTGTAAAAGCAAAGGGTATTGTAGTAACTGTATTCTTTGCTTCAACTTTCGTGAATTATATAAATTTAAATTCGCTGTTTGTTTACAGATTTTGTAGCCATCAGAGTAGGTTTTAGGGTATATTTACTTGATTATAATACTGCTACGAATATTTGGGATCAGAGTCATTAGCGAGATTACATTTTTGAGATACTGCGTATTCTTCGCTTCAAGAGATATTTGTCCCAAATTTATTTTAAAATCCCTAACTTACTTCAATTTTCAATACACCTTTAACACTAAAACCAACCAATTTATACCCACTATATGAGCCAAAGATAGTGAGTATAAATTGTCATATCTGTTTTAACTTTAAATTGCATCTCATACTTTAGACTTTTGCAGAAATTCATGCTGATTCACAAGGTGTCACTCTTTTTATTTCCTTTTTTTGGTGAAATTTTGCACTTCAAGATTATTTAAATGTTAAGCATGATAAGTTTTAAGAAAGAACTCCAATAATTCCATAACAGGAACTTAAATAAAGGTTCTTCCATAGTGTTTCTAAATATTTTTTCTTCACTGTACCCCATGAATTTCAAAACACAATAAAATCTAATTGTATATTGAAGAGGTGTTACTTGTTTGGTTTGAGGTAATACCACAGATGATACTTTTTGCTTTTTCACTTATCGAATAATCTACAACACATACATACTTATTAAATATTTACTAAGCTTAAATTATAGATACAAAAAAACTGAAATTTACTTCTTTTGTATCTTATAGAATGTAAGGACCTTACATCCAAAATTAAAACATTTATTTTTCGATAAGTAAATGATGAAACCTTATTTGTAATCATTTGTTACCTTTAAATAAAACAGTAGTGCTGAATTCATCATACGAGAGAACTCTTTGTTACTGTCTGCCTAAAGGACAGGATACTATTCTCTAAAATCTTTATTAATAACTAAAGGATTTAAAACTTTAGAGGCAATTCTTCTAATGATCTCATTAGGTAGTTTTCTTTCCATTTTATTTGCTCTCTTTCACCTTGTATCTGTATATCTGGCAAACGGTGTAACAGTGTAGAAATTGCAATTTTTGCTTCTAAACGAGCGAGTGGTGCACCAAGACAAAAATGACTCCCATGACCAAATGCAATATGACGATTGTTTTTTCTTGTAATATCAAATACATCAGCGTCTGGAAAGATCTTTTCATCACGATTAGAAGATGCTACGGATATAATAATTCTATCTTTTGATTGAATATCTTGCCCATGCATTGTAAAGGGTTCTGCTGTCCAACGTAAAGTCGTTAGTTCAACAGGGCTATAAAACCGTAATGCCTCTTCAATTGCTGAATCAATTAAATCGGGATTTTGACGAAGTTTTTGTAACTGAGCTGGGTGCTCCAGCAAGGCCAAGGTCATATTTGTAATTAAATTTACTGTTGTTTCATGTCCAGCAACAATAAGTAACGTAATTGTCGAATATAATTCAGATGCATTTAATTTCGTTCCTTCACTTTCAGCCTTTATTAGTGCACTAATTAAATCGTCAGCAGGTTGTTCTCTCTTTTTACTAACTAAATGCTGTATATATTCAGCAAATTCTCCTAATTTTTGATTGTTTTTCTGCATGCCCTCTAACGTATGTGGGGTACTAATAATTGCCTGTGACCAAACTCTAAATTTATGCTGATCTTCAGGCGGAACACCCAACATTTCACTAATTACCATAATAGGTAAAGGGAAAGCATAATCACTTACAAGGTTTATAGAATTATTATGTTCTATTTTATTTAATAAAGTATCAGCAATATATTGAATTTGGCCTTCAAGTTGTATGATCATCTTAGGGGTAAATGCCTTTTGAGCAAGTGATCGTAGACGATTGTGATCAGGGGGATCTGAGTTGAGCATATGATTTCTTAAAAGGTCCCTATTCTCTAAGGAAATAGGGACGTCCACGTCTTCTTCGTTAGAGAATACGTTTTTAATATTTTTCATTAGTTTAGCATCTTTCAATAAAGAAATTGCGTCCTCATATCTTGTAATCAACCAACTTTGACTATTTTCTCCTGAAGATAAAGGATAAACAGGGTGACATTCGCGCAATTCTTTATAGATATCATATGCGTCCTGTTTAAATACAGGGGAAGATAACTGTGATTCGAATAATAGCTTAAAATTCAGTTCATTTTTCGAAGACATTTATATAACCTCCATCTTTATAAAGATCTAGGTCGCTGCAGCACCTAATTTGCATTATAAACCATCCAACTTCGAGAAAGGTAAGAATATTCCGATAAAATATTACTTTACTTGGTGAAATAAAAAATTTAATCCTTTGATATATACCTACTTTAATATAATTTATATGTACCAAAGTTTTAAAATTACAATTATTTATAAATAGCATAAAATATTCTTTAATGCAAATCTCTCTCTTATTATCATAAAAGTATAGAGAAGAATATTGGATCTAGTTGGTTTGACTTGCGACATGTCAAAAAACTATGAATTCTTTCCTTACTTACTTGCATGGAGAAAAAGGGCACTGGTGCAAAAGCTTTAGGACAATTACAATAAATCTACAAACCTTGGACATACTGATACTACTAATCTAAAGAGGATGCGTGATTGGTATAGAAAAAGAAAATGTATTCAAATGGAAGCATTATCAGCCTAATTGTTTTGTTAACGGTAAGATGGTATCTACGGTACAACCTCAGTTTTCGTGATGTAGTGGAAATGATGGAGGAACGGGGCTTATCCATTTCTCATACAACGATTATGCGTTGGGTTCATCAGTACGGTCCTGAATTTGACAAATGAATCTGACGTCACCTTAAACAAACCAGTGACTCCTGAAGGGAAGATGAAACATTTATGAAAATAAAAGGTCAATGGATGTACCTGTATCGTGCTGTTGATTCGAAAGGAAATACAATCGATTTTACCTGAGCAAAACACGAGACCTGAAGGTTGCAAAACGCTTTTTCAAGAAGGTCTTGCAGTCTTTTCATGTTTCAAAACCTCGTGTTATAACAGTCGATAAAAATCCAGCTTATCTTATAGCAATTGAAAAAAGAAAAAAAGCATACCTGGTGATATGCGACTTAGATAACAAAAGTACCTGAATAACATAGTAGAACAAGATCATTGCTTTATAAAGAAGCGAATTCGATCTATGCTAGGATTCCAATGTTTTGACACAGTTACATCTATTCTTTTTGGAGTAGAAGCCATACATATGATTAAAAAAGAACAGGTCGATTTACGGGACCAGTCTGTCCAAAACGAGAAAGAATTATCCATCAATTGTTTGGACTTACAGCATAAGATATGATTCCGTTAGAAATCTATGCGCTTTATTATCTTTTATTCTATCTTTACACCAGAACCCTTTGCAATGCCTGGTACAGTTGCTCTTTCTAGTGCTCATTAAAAAAAGTAAAACCTACCGCACCAAAGGGTCCTTTAGTCATAAGCTTCACTAATTGTTGTGCAGTATATTTCGGTGAATATTTCATGTCATTTTGAAGCCACCAAATTGCCATCCCAACAACACAGGAAGTGAAGAAACGTAATACCATATCCTTTGGAATATCTGATTCATGTTCCCAAATTTTAAGCTCGATGTAATTTCGTTCAAGGTTATCCATAATAGTCTGCTGCATTTGTAGGTTAAAATCATGAATACCATGAGGCCCAAACATGGTTTTATAAAAGTCTGCATGTTTTACTATACACTCAAATATTGATTGTAAAACTTCCTCGAATTTCGAAAAATCTATTTGATGTCCCTGCACATGGGCATATAAGACCATCTTGCTTGCCAACTCTTCTAGTACACCCTCGCTAAGCTTTGTTAACAAATCTTGTTTATCCCTGTAATGCGAGTAAAATGTTGCCCGATTGATGAGTGCCTCATCTGCGATGTCTTGAATGGTAATAGCATCGTATCCCTTTTCCGCTATCAGTTTGATAAAAGCATCATATATAAATTTTTTTGTTCGTATAATTCGCAAATCCGCCTTTTTCAACAATTTATACCTCTCCGTTCGTTATTGTCATTATAGACAACAGATTTCATCCTTTTGTTTTTTAATTTACATTTATGCCTTAAATGTAAATTGAATTTTATGGAAAAAGCGATATAATTCCATTATAAACAACATGAGGTTATTATCAATTACACATTGTTTGTTATTTCTCTGTTTGTTAAACAAATGCTAGGAGCAATAATTTAAAAGGCATATAGTGAAGCAACTTTTTAAATAAAAGATGGTTCTAGGTTTCCTTTTATGCATTGTGGTCGCAGTTATCATCGCTAGTTTTGTTTTTATGAAATCTTAGATAATCCGCTAATTTTAGGTTGTAAAAGTGCAGTAAATACAGTTCGAAAGAAAGATACAAACAAATGAAACCAAAAATAAGAGTTAAAGCTATAGTACCTATGAGCCTGAAAAAAACATACTAACAATTATCTAGATGAAAATAGAATAAAAGTAAAAACTTATATATAGACTGCAATTATATATATAAAGTTAATATGCTTGAGAAGGATGAGAATAATTAAAAAAAATATTATTTTTGCACCAGAAACTTTTAACTTGGCCGAAACTACCAGATCAATAGAAGTAGCAAAGAAATGTTCCGAATACTTTCATTGCATATTTATAGGATACTCTAGAAAATATGCTTATCTTATTGAAAAAGCTAATTTTAAATTTATCCACCTTGAACCAGTTTTAAGTGAAGAAGATATTACTCAACTCATGAAAGTCGATCAGATGAAGGGCATAAAACATCCCTTTACATACGAACATCTCAAAAAAAGAATTGAGAATGAGAAAAGAATTATAAATACTTACTGTCCGGCGGTTGTCGTTATCGGAACTACATTAAGTATGTTTATTTCGGCGAGAGCTTGTCAAACACCACTTGTATATATTAAACCACTAGCATATACAAGAACCTTTTTATTAAAAGGACACCTAGAATTACCTTCTATAATTAATAAGCTTTTCTTACCCAAAAAATTTACTATGAATCTCTATAAAAAGGTTGCTTTAGGTATTACTTATAAACCAAAATCTTTCTCTAAATTGGCAAAAGAAGAAGGAGTAGAACTTCCAAAATACACCATAGATGCACTAGATGCCGATTGTAATTTAATTACAACCATTCCTAAAATTAGTGGTGTGGACGATCTTCCTGCTAACTATAAATATATTGGCCCGGTTTATGCAAAACTGGATACGCCCATACCTTCATTTTTAGATAGTCTTCCCACTAATCAACCAGTTATTTACTTTGCAATGGGAAGCTCTGGAAGTAAAGAAATTGTCATGAAAATCTTACATGTTTTAAAGAAGCTACCTGTAATAGTTATATGCCCTATGAAGAAAATACTTGCGTCTAGTGGTAATGTTTTTTCTAGTAATAAGAATATAATCCTTTGTGATTTGCTTCCTGCCCATAAATTGGGAAACATAATAGATTTATCTATTATTCATGGTGGGGAAGGGACAGTTCAAACAGCTTGTTTGTCTGGAAAACCATTCCTTGGACTTGGACTGCAAGCAGAACAAAAGGTCAATATAAATGAATGCGTTCTATTTGGTAATGCATTAGCTCTTAAAAGAAAAGATATAACAACTAAAAAGCTTGGTGAACTAATACAATTTTCTTTAACAAATAAAGAGATGCATGATAGAGCAGAAAAAATGCAGGAGCTTTTAGAAGATATTGATGGTCCAGTAAATGCTGCTAACTTCTTAATAAATCATTTCGCTATAAATTGAACTACTCACCACTTAACGTCCTTACGGACGGTTTGAAGTGGGAGATTCCTGAGAACAACGATGTATCTACTGTTTATCTTAGCAGGCTCTACCTGTAGTCCCTACGGTGAGAACATAAGTATCTTGTACGTTGACTCACCACACACTACCTACTTTGGCTTGGTTTTCGAAATTTCGGCAAGCGTGGGGCGATAGAACGTTGAAGAGTTTACGGTTGCAAAGTTTTTCTGCAACCAACCTCATATCTTCAGTTTTCGAACAGCAATCTGTATCAGTAAATGCTAGCAAACATGTTGGCCTATGCGAACTTACATTCAGCTCCCAACTAAAAGTGTTGTTTCACACCTTCACATTTTTGAGGGGGAGTCTTCTGGAAGAAAATGATAAATGAAATAGTTTGTATTGCAATTGCTGAAAATAAGCAAGTATGCATTTCAATTTCATATCAAATACAAAATATGTTCCGAATGGGAGAATTATGATTAAATGCTGAAAAGGTAACAACTTTGTTACTTTTTGTTGATATATGTCGATTTGAATGTTATATTCATAATAACAAAGAAAGAGTAAACAAAAAACCCTTATCAAGTGATATTTCAGAATTTTTAGTTTTCTCTACCTATGTACTTCTTGTGTCGAAGAAGTTTGTGCATTTTTTTCCACTCTTTCTTTGTTCACCCTACATAAGAAAACAATCTGTTTTTATACAGGTTGTTTTTTTGCGTTATAACGTCCAGCAAAAACATGGGGTGGCTTTGCAATATGTTTTGTAAGTAAACTTTTAGTTTACTTCAATTACGATTAAAAAAATAATACATTACAAAAGGAAGATGCAGTATAATGAAAAGGCTGTTGTCCCATTAGGACAGCAGTTTTTGTCGTACTGGTACAAAAAATAATATCACTGTCTATACTGAAAGTAATGAAAAAAGTACGTCACTTTTCTCATTATTAAGATATGGTTTGTAAGGGGGTATAATTAAATGCCGAAAAAGTAACAATTATGTTACCTTTTGTTGATATATGTCTTTTTGATGCTATATTCATAATAACAAAGAAAGAGTAAACAGAAACCCTAACTAGTATGATATCAGAATTCTTAGTTCTATCTAATCGATCTACTTTTTGTGCTGTATAAGTTTGTGTCTTTTTTGCCATTCTTTCTTTGTTTTACCCTTAAAAGAAAACAATCTGTTTTTATACAGGTTGTTTTCTTTTGTAAAAATATAATTTATTTTATTATTTTAAGGTATTTGTTAAGTAAGACATGTACTATGAATTATAATGTTCATTGCTTATTTATTCTATAATTATTATATAATAATTATAGGGTTTTATTTTTCAAAAAGATTTTTGCTAATGATTTATATATAAAATATATCTAGTATGTTATCTTTTTCTTTTTTCTATACTAGGGCAAAAAAATTAATAATTTCATTGAGCAAGACAATCGTTATTTAAATTGTCTGGATTTTAAAAACTTCGCTATGATTCTCGCGCAATAAACATACAAAATTAGTAGTGTAGATTAAAGGATTGGTTCGCACTACTGATTTTTATAATATTGCTCGTCTATTAATTGGTTGAACTGGTCGGTTATTCGTTGGGAATAATTTATGGAACACTTTAATTTGTTTTTTGGACATCTCTATTGTCTGTTTCATCACAATCCATTGGACATTTTCAGTACAAGGAGGTGTGGTCAAAGACCCCATGTAACGAAATGATGAATGATCTGAAGGAAGAATCTGTTTTACATCAATGGTATGTTGCACATCGGCCTTTATATTTTTTCTGTGCGGGAGATTTTGCCACATAGCTGCAAAACCTTCGTTTTTTTGTCCTTCTTTTATCATAATACCTACTACTGCTAACTGACCTTGATCATTTTGATGGACTAGATGTAATTCCATATCTGCATGTTTTCCTTCAAATTGGTGCTCACTTGGTGTATGAAAATGGAATTGTTTTAATGTGTAACGATTTCCTCCTAGCGTGAGATAATTGTCAGAACTATTTGCTTTTCCCTCAATACTATGCCCATTATTTTTAATGGAAAATGATATTGGTTGATAGTTTATTTGCAAAGGATTATTATCAACTGTTGATTTAATTTGTTCAGTTTTGATATCTATCGGAGATTGTTCTTGCCCATTTAAACACATTTTGTATTCTGGTTTCAATTCTCCCCAGTGCCCTGGACCAGTAGCCCCTTCATATGACCACTGCGTATTTTTCTTCGTAGATTGTTTTTGCGGAGCCTCTTGTTTTGCTGTGTTACATCCCATCAACACTACACTCATTGTTAATATAAGGGGAGTTTTATAAACAAACTTTAAGCCTTTCATACTGTTTCCTCCTTAGATGATAAAATATTGTATTTAAAGAATATTGCTTGTAACTAAAGGTTCTGTTACAAATTCGTCAAAAATATTAAGAATTTAGAGAAGCATGTCTCGATTGTTATGCAATTTAAGTTATTAAATAGAAAAATGGAATACGGAAACTATAAAGTTAATTTAGGAGAAAAGGAATAACTGCGCTTCTTACCCAAGTTAGAAAATCTTTATACAAAGTCAGGTTGCAGGCGATAATTTTTAAATACTATGAGTAATGGAAGTAAGAGCATATTACATTTCTATCGTTCTATTTGTCTTCATGTAGTACTAAATAGAATAACTTCTTACCCATAGCCAAAATTAATTAAGTAATTTAATTATGATTCAAATTACTTAGCCTGGTCATATTTAGTTGGCGTTACTGCATTCATTCCGAAGCATAGATGTTTTGTCATTCCTATATTTATCATCCTCGCTTCTAATTGATATTGACTTTTATTTTATATTTATTATAATTATATATAAATTATTAAAAAAAAATCAATATAGATTTATATTCTTTGATGTGATACTATGTATTTCTGGTTATGTTGAAGAGTTTTCAACACGAAGTTATTTTCCTAAATTTGCGAAATAGAGAAAATTAGTTTAATTGGATCCACTCTCTATCAACATCAAGCTAAAAAACAGCCCAAATATAAAAAGATTGAATTCTCAAGATGAAAATGTACAATTTTTTATAAGTGCGTCATAAAATTTTTAAGTTGATGGAGAGGTATGGTGACCTCTACTAGTTAGTGATAACATTAGTTTGTGAAAAAAATGTCGAATTTGTTAGAATTTTGTGATTTTTTGTCTTGTGATACCTTATATTTAGTGCTAAACTCATAATACAAAGAAAGAGTGGCCGGAAATATCCCCATTTGAACAGAAAATACTGAAGATTCAGTCTAATGTTCAAATGAATAATATTCAAGTTTACTACTCTTTCTTTGTTTTATATATAATATTGAACATTATAAATAGATAGCGAGGTGACTGGAATGTAATTATTCGGTAAAAGTAGAGGGGAAGTATTCTGTTGTTTTTATGACATCTTAATTAATGACATACTTATTACAAATATTTGTAGAGAGAATTGAGACTGTTTTTTCAATCTAGCAATGATAAATTTGAGTTCATACAAATAATTATGAATCTAGTCAACAAACTGAGACTTTCATTAAAGATTTGGTATAACGAGATTTAGCCATGGAGTTTATTATTCATGCGGATTTTAATTAAGATGCTAAATGCATAAGTAGACCAAAATTGTTGAACGTTTTGGTGATCTTTTTGAAAATTATAAGACTATCTAATTACAAATCTGAGAAATGATTTCCAAGTGACATATGAATAAACAAAATTATTTGTGGTTTATATTTTTACTAAATGAATCAAGAATTAGGTAGTGGTTTAGAACAATTATTTAAGGACAATATTTTGGTGTATATAGGAGGGAGTATAAAATAAGTATTTTATCTCAAGAGGGGTATTAATTTACGTTTGGTTTCTTTAATTACAAAATCAATTACAAAAACTACAAAAACTATCTTTGGCATTAAAAAAGTCCTATATTACGGATGGGAGCATGAAAGAATGCCTATAGGAGGGGGAAAAGATTCTGGTAAATAATGTTGTGAATCATTAAAAAGAGAGCTCTAAAAACTGAATATATTGATATTGTGAATATAAAAACAATGAAAAGTAATATCAATAAACTAATAGCGTTGAAATAAAAACATTATTAATCAGAAATGTATGCTCAAAATAAGACGGTAGATATGATATAAAATCTCGGGATTTTATAGGAATGATGAAAAACGTAACTTCACCAGTTACAATTATATCGAAAATTGTTTAACTTGTAAATATTAAACTTAGTGAAAGTAATGTTACATTAAAAAAATGAAGTTTAATAGAGTGCAAGAGAATTATTTATAGAAATTTGTTTTCAAGTTTTATGTGTATAACGATTAAAAGAAATGGAATACCATCAGCCTATAAAGTCATTGTCATTGCATATTCATATTAGAGCCATCTAATTATAACTGATAGGAGAATGACATGATCAAGAGAGTAACTTCGATTTTTTCGATTCTAATGCTTTTTATATTTACTATAGGTCAGAGTTTCACATCCATAATAGCAAATGCACAAGAATTAAATAAAACAGGACTAGTTGATAGTTTTATATTCGATAAAACGGAACTAGGTGTCGGTGAACAGACGAGAATACGCGTTAATTTTAGTGAAAAACCTGGATTGAAAATAAAAACAGGAGACACCTTAATATTAACGTTGCCCCCGGAATTAAAAGGATTCAAGGGAACGATTCCATTGAACAATGAGCAAGGGCAAAATTTTGGTACTTGTCAAATAAATACAACTAATGTGGTATGTACATTTAGTGATGTAGCTGAGAAACTTCTAAATGTTAGGGGGCATTTTTATTTTCAAATTGAAGCAACTCAGGATGTAGCAGCAGGAGAAAAGAAAACAATCAATACGGATCTAGGTACAAATTTAGAGTCTCAAAAAGTAACGATTACTGGTCCAACTAATAATGGGGGGACTAGCCCTGGAACAATGCACTCTAAAGGGGGCAATATTAAACCGGAAGATACCAATATAATAAATTGGTGGTTAAATATAAATGGTGCAAAACAAAATGTAGATACAGATATTGTTTTGACAGATACTTTAGGATCGGGACAAACACTTAATCAAGATAGTTTCCGTATTGGAGGATTTGCCGCTCCAATGACACCTCAAGAATTTCAAGCCCAAGGTTATGGAACGGTTACTTTTATTGATGATAACGCGTTTAAAGTTGTTATTAATAAGGATAAGGCAAGTGGTATTACTTTTGCTTTCTCCTATACATCTACTATAACTGCAAGTGGAAAGAGTCAACCTTATTTTGATAATCAATATACGGTTGAGTATAAGATTACAAATGAAAATCCTGTATCAACTTCGGGTAGTAGTAGAGTTAACAATATAGATCAGGGCGGCGGTGCGCAAGGCGATTTACCTCCTAAGGGAACGTTAAGAATTGTGAAGCACATTGCCGGTGATGAGACAAAATTTATACCAAATGTTTCATTTAACTTGTATACGGAGTCAGGTCAGCAAATTGGTAGTACGTATACAACCGATCAACAAGGTATGATCGAGGTTCCAAATTTAGACCCAGGTAATTACTATGTACAGGAGATTGCAGGTCCAAACTATTTGGATTTTGATCCTCAAGTAAAAGTACCTTTTACCATTGATGCAAGTGCTGATAAAGGTGTAAAGCTTACTATTCCGAATAAAGTAAAAATGACATCTGTTTCAGGAACGAAAACATGGAATGACAACAATGCAACAGATCGTCCAAGCTCAATTCAAGTAGAGTTACTGCAAAATGGAAATTCAATCAAAACACAAGACGTAACAGCAGCGAATAATTGGAATTATACGTTTGCAGATTTACCTGCATATGATAATGATGGTAATGCTTATACGTATACAATAAAAGAACAACCAGTAGCGGGATACAAATCAGAAGTGAATGGCTACAACATTACAAATACAAAAGATGCAAAAACATCTGTTTCAGGAACGAAAACATGGAATGACAACAATGCAACAGATCGTCCAAGCTTAATCCAAGTAGACTTATTGCAAAATGGGAACGTAATCCAAACAAAAGAAGTAACAGCAGCAAATAGTTGGAATTATACATTTGCAGACCTAGCGCAATATGATGCAAATGGTGTTGCTTATACGTATACAGTAAAAGAGCAACCGGTAGCGGGATACAAATCAGAAGTAAATGGCTACAACATCACAAATACAAAAGTAGCGAAAATGACAGTAGAAGGAACAAAGAAGTGGAAAGACGGAAATGCAACAGATCGTCCAAGCTCAATCCAAGTAGATTTACTACAAAACGGAAATGTGATCCAAACACAAGAAGTAACAGCGGCAAATGATTGGAAATATTCATTTACAAATGTAGAATCATATGATGTGAATGGTAGTGCCTATACGTATACAGTAAAAGAACGACCAGTAGCGGGATACAAATCAGAAATAAACGGTTATGACATTACAAATACAAAAGTAGGCCAAACAACGGTAGAAGGAACAAAAACGTGGAAGGACGGAAACGCAACAAATCGTCCGACAACAATCAAGGTAGACTTACTACAAAATGGTCAAGTAGTTGCGATGCAAGAAGTAAGTGAAGCAACAGGCTGGAAATATGAATTCAAAGACTTAGCAGCATATGATGCCGAAGGAAATGCATATAAGTATGAAGTAAAAGAACAACCGGTGGATGGATATAAAACAGAAGTAAACGGTTATGACATTACCAATACAAAAGATGCAAAAACATCTGTTTCAGGAACGAAAACATGGAATGACAACAATGCAACAGATCGTCCGGGCTCAATCCAAGTAGATTTACTGCAAAACGGAAATGTAATCCAAACACAAGAAGTAACAGCAGCGAACGGTTGGAATTATACATTTGTAGACCTAGCGCAATATGATGCAAATGGTGTTGCTTATACGTATACAGTGAAAGAAAAACCGGTAGCGGGATACAAAACAGAAGTAAATGGCTACAACATTACAAATACAAAAGTAGCGAAAATGACAGTAGAAGGAACAAAAACGTGGAAAGACGGAAATGCAACAGATCGTCCGACAATGATCAAAGTAGACTTACTACAAAATGGAAATGTTATCAAAACACAAGACGTACTAGCAGTAATAGGTTGGAAATATATATTTGCAGATTTAGAAGCATACGATGCGAATGGAGTAGCTTATCAATATGAAGTGAAAGAACACATAGTAGCGGGATACAAACCAGAGATAAGCGGTTATGATATTACGAATACAAAAGTAGGCCAAACAACGGTAGAAGGAACAAAGACATGGAAAGACGGAAACGCAACAAATCGTCCAGAAATGATCAAAGTAGACTTACTACAAAATGGTAAAGTAATTGATACAAAAGAAGTGAGCGCAGCGAGCGAATGGAAATATGCGTTTACAGACTTAGCGGCATATGATGCCGACGGAAATGCGTATAAGTATGAAGTAAAAGAACAACCAGTAGATGGATATAAATCCGAAGTAAAAGGTTATGACATTACAAATACAAAAGTGGCACAAACAACAGTAGAAGGAACGAAGACGTGGAAGGACGGAAACGCAACAAATCGTCCAACAACAATCAAGGTAGACTTACTACAAAATGGTAAAGTAATTGATACAAAAGAAGTGAGCGCAGCGGGCGAATGGAAATATGCGTTTACAGACTTAGCGGCATATGATGCC
>NZ_JAAMNK010000051.1:14013-20509 GCF_011066025.1 Bacillus sp. EKM202B
CAAGTATGAAGTAAAAGAACAACCAGTAGATGGATATAAATCCGAAGTAAAAGGTTATGACATTACAAATACAAAAGTAGCGCAAACAAAAGTAGAAGGAACGAAGACGTGGAAGGATGGAAATGCGACAAACCGTCCGACAACGATCAAAGTAGACCTACTACAAAATGGAAAAGTAATTGATACAAAAGAAGTGAGCGCAGCGGGCGAATGGAAATATGCGTTTACAGATTTAGCGGCATATGATGCCGAAGGAAATGCATACAAGTATGAAGTAAAAGAACAACCGGTGGATGGATATAAATCAGAGGTTCATGGTTATGACATCACAAATACAAAAGTAGGCCAAACGAAGGTAGAAGGAACGAAGACATGGAAAGACGATAACGCGAAAGATCGTCCGGAAATGATTACAGTAGACCTTTTACAAAATGGTACAGTGATTGCGACGCAAGAAGTAAGCAACGTAACAGGCTGGAAATACGAATTCAAAGATTTAGCAGCGTATGATACAGAAGGTAAAGCATACAAGTATGAAGTGAAAGAGCAAGCAGTACCAGGATATGAATCAAAAGTAAGTGGTACTGACATCACAAATACAAAAGTAGGTCAAACAAAAGTAAAAGGAACGAAGACATGGAAAGACGGAAATGCGAAAGATCGTCCGGAAATGATCAAAGTAGACTTACTACAAAACGATAAAGTAGTAGATACAAAAGAAGTAACAGCGGCAACAGAATGGAAGTACACATTTGAAAACCTAAAAGCATACGATGCAGAAGGTAAAGCATACAAGTATGAAATAAAAGAACAAGCAGTACCAGGATATGAATCAAAAGTAAGTGGTACTGACATCACAAATACAAAAGTAGGCCAAACAAAGGTAGAAGGAACAAAGACATGGAAAGACGGAAATGCGAAAGATCGTCCGGAAATAATCAAAGTAGACTTACTACAAAATGGCAAAGTAATTGCAACACAAGAGGTAAGTAAAGCAAATGAATGGAAGTACGTGTTTACAGATTTAGCGGCATATGATGCCGAAGGAAATGCATACAAGTATGAAGTAAAAGAACAGCCAGTAGATGGATATAAATCAGAGGTAAAAGGTTATGACATTACGAATACAAAAGTAGGCGAAACAAAAGTAGAAGGAACGAAGACATGGAAGGATGACAATGCGAAAGACCGTCCGACAATGATCAAGGTAGATCTACTACAAAATGGCAAAGTGATCGCAACAAAAGAAGTGAGCGCAGCAGATGAATGGAAATATGCGTTTACAGACTTAGCAGCATATGATGCCGAAGGAAATGCATATAAGTATGAAGTGAAAGAACAACCAGTGAATGGATATAAATCAGAGGTACATGGTTATGACATCACGAATACAAAAGATCCAAAAGAACCAAGTACAGATCCAAAAGAACCAAGTACAGATCCAAAAGATCCAAGTACGGATCCAAAAGATCCAAGTACGGATCCAAAAGATCCAAGTACGGATCCAAAAGATCCAAGTACAGATCCAAAAGATCCAAGTATAGATCCAAAAGATCCAAGTATAGATTCAAAAAATCCATCTACTCAAGAAAATTCTAAGACATCAGTATGGCTTCCTAAAACAGGTGGAACATCAATGGATATGATTTCATATATTGCTGGAATGTTGTTATTGGCTTTAGGTGGATTCGTATTTATTCGTCAACGAATGAGATAAAAAGACTTGTTATGTTGGTTTGAATTATAGCTTGATCAAAGTATTGCTGTAAATATTGATTTTATAAATAGAGGAGACCCACACATTTTGAAAAAAGTTTAATCAAAATGTGTGGGTCTTAATTTTTTATAATCAATTGTGTTTTTTGTGTTTACTTTCATTTAATACACCATCAGCTAGAAATTTAATACTTGCCCCTATGCTTAAAGCAAATATTACTCCTCCTATTTTAGTCTGATAGAGATTAAATATAAATAATACAACAGTAAGTACAATACTTAAGATAGCAATCATATAATATTTATTCATAGACTAACTCCTTTTATTGCAATTTTGATAGATTGTTATTTCGAATCTCATAGATATAATCACTTAGCTGATTTTTAAACTCTTCAATATGAGTAACAAATATTAAACTATTACCTTTTTTAAGAAACTTAATTAAAACTTTGTATATTTCTTGTTGGGAACCTTTATCAAGCGCTGTAAAAGGTTCATCTAATAATAGAAGATCTACATTACGGCTAATCATAGAAATGAGGAACAGTTTATATTTCATTCCTAAAGAATACGTATGTACTTGATTGTTTAAAACTTCTTGACTAAGTTCAAATAAATTACAATACATCTTAATATTTTGAATGTAAGTGTCTTCATCCCTTATTTTCCACAAGGCGCGTATGTATTGGATATTTTCCCATCCTGTAAGTAAGTCAAAAATGGGTGGGTTGTTAGGGATGAAGGCTGTACTCCTCCTGAAATCTAACAAATCAATATGTTTTTTATCTTTATGAACTTTTGTTTCGACTCCGGTAATTATATAATTTAAAAATGTAGTTTTACCAGAACCATTTGCTCCAGTGATACAGTATGATTTTCCACTCTCAATAGTAATAGAAGCGGCATTTAAAACTATTTTATTATCGAATTGTAATTTTGGAACTTGAATTTTATATGCCAATGCCTATCCCCCCGAATAATTGAACCATATTTAAACTGATAACTATAGCAAATAAAATGGATAAAATTACTTTTGAGAATTTATTACTAAAACCTACTAATTTTGTAAACCCAATATACATTGTTATACAAACCAATCCGACACTTAGTAATGAGAATACTACAAAAATAAACTGAGGTAAATCACTTCCAAAATTTATGATTGTTAGAAAGTTTAATGCTTGTGTAATTAAAAAAATGGAGGTTCCTGATAATATTACACTATACATTCTTTTTATGGATAAATCCGGTTTATTCATTAGACCTATTAATGACCAAAACATTGTAAAAATAAAACATAGTATGAGTATAAATGGTGTTATAATCGCAGATATTAACACCATTATGGTTAACCAATCTTTGAATTCATTAAATGACTTAAAGGTGTAAATAATTGTAGATAATAAGGTATTAAAGAATAATATAGAAACAATATTAAATAAAATAACCTTTTTTTTAGTATTAAAAAATGAACTAGAATTATTTTCTTTTACTTTCATTGTAATTCTCCTTTTAAAATGAACTATAGTAACCTTCAATTAGAGCTGCTAATCCACAACATACAGATGCGATTAAAATTACACTTCCAATTTCTAAATAAACTCCCTTCCAAGAAAAAGATTTGGTCTTTATTTTCATCAGAATATAAATAGGTAAACAGGTAATAGAAGACATTAAAAATATAGAAAGTAATTCGGGTAATGCGTGTGGCAAAAAGCCAGTTAATATAGGAGACATTCCTGTGCTTTTAAATATTGTATATAAAGTCTCACCAACTATTACACCGTTGAAAACTACAACAAAGAGAGAATAGACCCCTCCTGTTAAAGTTCCTATAACTAAAATACTGAAAAGCACTAAAATATTATTATTAAAAACCGTAGATACATCTAAATTATTTGGTTTTAGAGTAACAACCTGATCACTAACAGAGAAACAACCATAAGTAAATCCAATTAAAAATAATAATATTTGTACCAGTATTAATAATGTCCAAGGAAAAATTAAGATTTCTTTTTTCATTCCCTCACAACCTTAACCATTTAGAGTCAAATTTTTTAATGTTATTTACTGCGTATTTTTTAGAAACAATTATAAATAATACGCTTATTAAAATATAAAAGATTACGTATGCAGAAAAAATATAAAACATTACTTGTACTGGAATTTTCATGAATAATAAAAAATATAGAAAGTATAGTAACGGTAGTACTAATATTTTTCTTGGTATCGCTTGAATTTTGTTAATTAGTTCTTCTTCTTCTGTGGTACCGACATCCATATAAGTAATGTAGTCTGTTTTAATTAGATAAGTAGTAGCCCACATTTGAACTATAGGTACCAATTTAAATGTAATAAATATTATTATTAGACCAAAAATATATGTGATATTTACAGAAATCATATATACGGTAAATATCAACAAGAACATTGTAGGAATAATCATTAAAGTATACATTAATAAAATTTTACTTTTATATAATGGGAGCATACCTGTTCCGGAGAAACGAAATAATAAGATTTTTTCTTTCATTGCTCCTAATAAAAATAACTGTGGATACTCTGTTCTTAATTCAAAACAGTGATTGAACATAATCAACAATACTAGCGCCATATATAGTAGATATTCCAAGGCACCATCTTGTGAAGATTGAAATAAATTAAAGAAAAGCCCCATATAAAATAGAGATTCATATGTAAAGAAAATTAATTGGAAAAATTTTGGAGAGATTAAAAATCTTTCTCTTTCCAATAATTTAATTTCAAAATCCAACATACTATCTTTAAATATCCTTTTATTAAACAATGAATATAATTTTGAAAAATAATGCAATAAATCTTTTTCATTTTTTAGCGAAACTATAAATCTATTTAGTAATGGTTTACTTTTTATAGATAAAACAAACCCTATACATATAAATAAAACTAAGCTCATATAAGGTGAAAAAATTATATAATTACAAATCGATTTCAATACGAATACTACTTTGTTAATGCTGTCTATTAAAGGATTAATAATGGAATAAAAAAGCTCTTGCGTAACGCTTTTTGCATAATCTTCATTAGTTAAGATCTTAAATGTAACAATACGTTCACGTACTACGTGAAATGGCTGTTTTAAAATATCTACAAATTTATAACCTAAGAAAAAGAATAAACATGAAAATGCAAGATAAAATAAAAATCGAATTGCTCCTATAGGTTTTTGAATTTTACTAATGAAATAGGAAGCGGAAATTTTATTAAATAACGTAAATATTAATATTAGTAGTAAAAAACAATTTATAAGCAAAAGAATGGAATAAAAAAATCCTTTTAAATGTATGCTCAATATAAACAATAAAGTTAAGCTACTAATATTTCCGAACAATGCCCATAACAAAGAAGAAAGCATATTTAAATTATAGATTTCTTCCATAGTAAACAGACTATATACGTATATATCCGATTTTAATATCGCAGTTTCTTTATACGAAATAATTGATTTAATGAAGATAGAAATTATCAAGAAACCAACATTAATATATAAAATGTTCCACATATAATGCTCAATAAATAAAATAGATGCGATATAAAAACCTACAACTCCTATGATTATTTTAAATAACAAACTACAAAGAATTAAATTTCTATTGGATATACGTTTAGTAAAAGAAAAACGATTTAAGATTGCGGAATATTGAGTTGTAAATTTTAATTTAAAATCTATTGATAGAAGTTTTAAGATGTTCACAATTACCTCCATTATTATTTTATAATTTAATTTAAGAAAGAGACTGAATATTAATATCCAGTCTCCTTCTTAAATTAAAATAAATTAGTAAGCGATTGCTGCTTTTTTACCTTTTTCTTTAGCTAAATCCGTAAGGTATTTTCTAATACCTTGCGCTCCAGCTGCAGCAACTAGAGATGCTCCACCTGTTCCAAGAGAACCGATTAAAGCAACAAGAGATACGCCCCAAGAGATATAGTCAAGCCACGCAAAAACTTGTGCAGCTGCAACGGTAGATAAATTGAATTCCTTCACTAAATTCATTTCAGGTAGAATTCCTAATAAGAATGCATATGAAGCCAATAACGCACCACCTACTGCAAGTAAAGCACCAAAGCTGACTGCTCTTCCTTTAACTGAATATGTCATAATATCGCCTCCTTCCATGACCCAATAGTAATATTGATATTCCAAAATTGCAATAATTTTCTAACTAATTAATCAGATTAAACAATATTTTCAGATAATAATGGATTTGTATAAATATGCTATCAGTTTATATGGTGATAGCATCTTATATCTTATAAAATATGGAACTATGTTCCTTTCTATTTTATTTGTATTCGTATGAATGTATATTAATACTTATTAAAATCTCATAATCTAGTTATATGTAATATTGCATATTAATTCCGATTATTTTTCATGTTATATTATTTTATTACCATGTGTTTAGTGGTATTTAATTTTGAAAGGAGAAAGGTTATGTTACCAAATACAGTTCGTACTCCAAACAAGAAGAAGAAATGGATTATTATCGGAGTTATTGCAATAATTGTCATTGTGGCAGCAGTCAATATTTTTGTTATGCAAGGTAAGAAGAAAGTAACAGCGAAGACAGATACTGTAAGTTTTGAGAAAGTAACAGAGCGTAAGCTGAATAATACAAAGTTAATTTCGGGTCAGGTGAAGCCTGGGAATATTGAAAGCTTCTATGCGGATCCGGCCAAAGGAAAAGTGAAAGATATTGAGGTAAAAGAGGGACAAGAGGTAGAGAAAGGTACGAA
>NZ_JAAMNK010000052.1:0-18342 GCF_011066025.1 Bacillus sp. EKM202B
ATAAATTAGAGTTCGATAGAACTCTTTACTTAGGAATCCCCCTCTTCTAAACGAAGTGAAAGTGGGGGTAGTTCAATAGTTTTATTTTTAAGTTGTTTATAGCCAACAATAAATTCTTCAAAAAAAGATTTTAAAGCATTCCATGCCACACAAGAGAGTTAACAACATAAAAATAGTGCTAACTCTCTTAATTGAATATTAGCAATAGTAAGTCAAAACATTATCAATTTACTATATATTACATATGTGTAAAAATAATAACATAAGCTTTTTCAAATCTTTCACCTAATAAAGATTTGAAATTAGCACTTCATTAATCTCCTTACTGTTAATATGCCTGGAAAAAGAACCCCATAGGGTTCTTTTTCTGTTCATAATATAAAATCTTATGTTATGAACAGAAAAAAGAAGAGGGATCTCTCTCCTCTTCACCAATAAAATTGAACATATTTAAAATTAAGGAAGGGTATACATTCATCAAGAGATGAAAGGAACAATAATAGTTCACCTAGTGAATTATAACATAAATTCATCCCTATCGATAGATAATATTAACATTTATGGAATTATCGTGACATAAATGTTAAATATCTTAATATTAAAAGGCTTTATATGTATACAACTAGAAAGTGAATAGTGTAGGGATAAAATATAAGGGGGATATATCATGTTTACAAACAATCAAAAATTAGTAACAACCGTAACAGCTTTAACATTAGGATGTGGATTCACTTTCGGATTAACACCAGCCTTTGCAGATTCTAATAATTCTTCTGGAAGCGCTACACCTGTTCACTCTATTCAAAACCAAGAGCAAGAACCTTTTACTGGATATGTTATCTCGGTAGACAACAATTATTTAGTAGTTGCAGCTACTTCTACAAAAGATGAAGCACTTGCTTATCAAACTGATTGGTGGGAGTTAGTTTCCCAAAATAAGATTCTAAGAGTTCCTGTTTCCAATGGTGAAAACTACAAATTAGGTGAAAAATTAAACATATATGCAGATGCATGGACAAAATCTCTACCACCAATCGCTGTTATGCCTACAATTGAAAAAGTATTTCAGTAGGTAATATTTCCGATAATAAATCTATCCCATTTAAAAAGGAGTCGTTATTCGACTCCTTTTTTCTTTTGACGTTTTCCAGAATTCTTTCCCCTCTCGTACATCTAATATTGGATAACCCGCTTTTTCCTCACCAGCTAAAGCAGTTTTCACCTCATACTCTCAATAACACTTATCAAAAATAATATATAAAGAGGGCTAAAAATGGGCTATGGGTACTTTCTTGTAAGTGCACAAGAATAAAATCTAGATACACAGATTGAAGAGCTCATGAAATATAGCGTAGATGAAATTATTAAAGAAAAAATAAAGGTATGTGAAATTATTAAATTAATTATAAACATAATTTTTTATCAAATGGAAAAGCCAAATGAACCCCACTATACATTTAGAACCCCTTTACACTTTTTACAAATATTGTTATAATTAGATAAACCAAAGCATTACCCCATTAACAAAGGGACTCCATAATTGGAGTCCCTTTGTTAATTAGCTATTAAAAATGATCAGCATGTGAGTATTGTATAATTTCTTCCTGTTTTAGAGCATGTTATGTATCACCTGTATTGTTACTAAATGATAATTCTATAGCTAATCCTAATGTCGCTAACACAAGCTTCTTCATTATTTTAACGCCCCTTTGCTTATTAATTTTTGTTTCGCTTCGTAACATACATCAAAATAATCACTAACTTTTTCATGTTCATTCAATTTGCGGAAGCGAACAGGTTCTGCTGCAAAGTTTGAAAAAGATTGAATTGATATTAAACAACGTCAAGCTGAAGGTTATAAGGAGGAATTATTATGGGCTTTGGTGGTAGCTGCGGTGGCGGCTGTGGCTTTGCAGGAGGATTTGCTTTATTAGTTGTATTATTTATATTATTAATTATTGTTGGAGCTTCTTGCTTCTGCTAAAAACTATGGGAAAAGACACTCTTATTTGGGTGTCTTTTCTTTATAAAAAAAGAAGCGGCCTTGTTTTTTCATTAAGGATGCTTCTTTTTTCTGCTTATGTTATAAACCCTTTCCAGAACCACCACTAACTCATTTATATAATTATCGTTAACGGAAGTTTCTACGTACTAAATAAAAAGCTAAGGAACCCATAATAATAGGTGTAACCAAACTAGAAGAATATGCACTAGTAATAGTAAAAAGAGAGAGTATAAATATATAGACCACAGCTAGTCCTATAAATACAGGAAGTCCAAATCGAAACTTCCTACATTGTTTTATGTTCCTGTATAATACTTCTCCAATTAGGCAAACTACAAGATCTAGTATACTACCAAATATGATGAGAATTATAATGAATCCAACTATGTTAGGCAAATCGTCCTGGTACGAATAACCAGTGTTTGAAATATACGGTATTAAGAACCACATGATAATAAAAGTAAGCAGACTTGCAGCATAACTAATTAAAAATTTTCCCAATGTAATCATCCTCACAATTTTCTAATATAATCTTCCTTGTATGACATACCGTCCTATTATTGGTAGCAAGAAAAAAGGTGGACCCCTACTCTAAAAATTCATCCACTCTTTCATTATGTGCTTCTATACTTGATTTGTTTTCTTTGCTCTTGCAAACTTCCACAAAGCTACAATTAGTATGAGGAGTGGTATTCCCTGAATGAAGAGAAATCCTCCCGAAAAATAAAGCACACGACTGACTAGAGGAGGAGCTGTTGCCGAATCACCGGCAACATAAGCTCCATAATTAGCCACGACACCTGCATAATTAGCTATTCCCCCTATAAAAAAAGCCACTGGACTTGTAAGTAGATTTATCCCTAAACAGGCCATTATCAACGATAGGTTTTTAGCCTTAATTTTTGATGAACTAGACAAGAAAAAGAAGAATATTGCAGTGCCGAATATAAGAAACAGTGGTACATAATAAATTCCCATAATACCCCTCCATGGCTTAAATTGTACCATCAGCAAGGATAAATTTAAACAAATAGGATATTTATGTAAGTCAGATATAGTGTCTCATTGTTATGCAATATATTACCTTCATACCCTAAATCTTTCATTCCACTTTTGTTGTGAGCTTCACAAATTATTCCTAAAAGAATATCACAAATCTCAGTATATCTATTTACTTTAAAAGTCGGATATATTAATATAACAAATGTCATAAACACATAGGAGGGGAATGGAAAAGATGTTACAAAAACTAAAAAAAATTGTGGTTGTTGCTGCTGCAGCTGTTATGTTATCTGCTGGTTTCGCAACAATTGCTCCGAAGGAAGCTTCTGCACATTGGGCAGACAAACAAATGAATTGGGCTATGAGTGAAGGGTATCTTAAATCTGACATGCGTGATAGTCTAGCCACTCGACAAGATGCTTGGTTAATACTTTCTCGTTATTATGGCGGGAAACGGGATTTTTCTTACGAACAAGCACGTCAGTTTGTAATAAGAAATGGTATTTCTGACGGATCTCGTGGAACTAACTGGATTACTCGTAATGAAATGGTAGGCATGCTCTATCAAAAATATAATTGGACCAAGGCATGGACTCCTGAAGGTGGATTCAGTAAAGCAAATGCGTGGGGAAAAGCTAGAGGTCTTTTTGACGGCACTCGTGGAAACGACTTTGCAACAAGGGCTGAAGTTATTACTATACTTTACAGACACGAATTCTTCTGGTTATACTAAGAGATATAGAAAAAAGGGTGCTCACATTATGAGCACTCTTTTTTTTATTTCACATACACATAAGCTTCATTTGCTGTTACATAGTATGTTTTACTTTTGCTATTGTGAACTTTATATTGTGACGATCCATTAACAGTTACCTTCGCATCAATCGTAAATCCTAAACCTGCATCTACAGAACCAGCAACATCTTTGTCCTGCCAAGATGGAGCACCATAGAAACGTAGATTGTTAACTTTTGAAACAACACGCTTTCCAACAATAGAAGAATTTACTGTGCTTTTCTTGTTAAACTTCACATAAGATGGATCGTTCTTAATCCACTGATCTCCACCGAGATTTAACCAACCATCCTTTTCCGCCCACACAATATAAGATTCTGGTTTGTTTAGTTGACGAATCTTAGAATAGCTTGTACCTGGTCCTTTACGTAAGTTGACGTTGTAACCTTCAATATAGGCGATACCGTCTGTTACTGCTGTCGGTACTTCTTCTGGTTTAGATGGCTTTTCAGGGACAGAAACATCTACATTAGAATTATTGTATGCTCGTTGTACATCTGCTCTAAATTGAGCTTCTGAAACGCCATGAGACTTTAAGTAATCAAATTGAAGACGTAATACATTAAAGATATGAATTTCAGACACAGCGTGCATTACTACCTAATACTAAGGATCAACCATATATACATTAAAAGGTACACTTTTTGGGAGTATAACTAAGCTACTAAAATCCTCGTTTCAAAAGGTATTAAAAATATTTTTGATACACTTCAAAAGTTATGTATACCTTTGGATCTTTTCTAATAATATATCATTTACATCTACTATTGAATAATACTCCGCAATTCCGTCAAAACTATAAATAACCAAGTCTCCAATTCCCCTGGAGCTGAGCAGTTAGTTCAATCTAACTGCTCTTTTTCTTTTTATCGTCACCTTTCCATTGCACATCCATATGTTGTATAGAGATATCTCCTTTTAAATTGTCATTGATGCCTCTTTCAAGTCCTAATACACATGTTAAAAAGAGCACTTTACAAAAGCGCTCTTTTTACTTTGCCAGCCACTGAACCTATAATGAAGTCAGATTTTAACTTATGAATAATTTACGGAATCCTTTCCAATAATACGAATAGATTGGTAACAGCCAATCTGTATCCATAATGAATCTCTAATTTTCTTGAATTCTCCCTGAGACAAGGTAGCTATTTTTTAGCTACCTTCTTGTATGAACTGCAAACATATGCACATACTATTAACGGAATGCTTGAATCGTTGTCATTGAAAATGTTCAGCACTTCCGCTCCTTAAGAGAACAGTCCACGCAACTGTTCTCTTTTTTATTTTTCTATAAATATCAAATGAAAAAGCATAATTGACTCCTCAACGATCAATAGCATTGTAACATACTCAACATTTCCTCAACAAATTCTCAATATTTTTCATGGACAATAGCACACTTTCTCAACAGTTTTAATATCTTAATATTAAATACTGCAAGGAGGTATTAAAAATGACTTGGTTTATTATCATAGGATTTATGCTTATTTTAAGTATAAGCGGTTTTCATGCACGTAGTATTCATATCATTTTCAAGATAGGTTCAGATACAAAAGCTGTGCCAAGTTGGTCTTTCGTTAATGGAATAAGCTTTCAAACATTTAAAGAATTAATAAAAAGACCGAATAAGGAAAAACTCAAAAACCTTACAATAGGAGAACTTGTTATCCCTTTAAGTTTCTTTAACAGATTATTTGGCAAAACGTTAATTTTTCTATTCCTATTCTTTTACTCTCAATACTTAAACTAAACGCAATATGGAATGAGTTAAAAACTAACAATCGCTAAGCGTAGCAAACCACCGATCACCTATTATGAACTGGTCCCAAAATTTAGACAAAAAATTAAGCGGCTATTTGAATGTGAGTCCGGTATTGTACTGGACTCATTCTTTTTAACTTCGCTTTAATTCTTTAGTGATTATAAAAATCTATATAGTTATCTGATTCCATACTTCGAATTCTTTAAGGTAAATTACTTTGGCTTAGTCTTGTTCTGTAATTTCATCTCTTTTTGAACTAAAACCTTTAATTTTTTTAAATAATCAATTTCCATACGTAAACGTTCATTTTCTTCTTGTAATGCCTCTACTTCAATAGCTAGATTATTTAACCTTGGTCTTGTATTTGCATTTTCCATAGCTGGACCCCCTTTCTTCTTCTCATATAGGAAATCCACGCCTTTTAAATCATATATTTCCTACCACCTACGAACTATTCCAAGAAATCCCTTAACAAAAACTGTTTATCTATTATTTATTTCATTAATCGTTATTCTGTTTCTAAAAATTTCAGATAAATCCGTTGAAAAGTGCCCTCTGTATTCATTCCATATTTATCTTTTGTAAATGAATCGAGGTACATAGTATATCCAACACATTTATAGGCCTTAATAGTATTTTTAACAAGATCTTCTTGAATTTAAATAGACATGCCACTTTAATCTGTCAACCCCAGCTATATTGATAAATATGAAACATCTAATTTATTTGACATTTCAATGACTTATAACAGGAAAATATATACATTAAATGAAACCTGATGTATCTTTGCTTTGTAAGTCATAGTTAGTTGGCCAACTTTCAATGCAATTTAACTATAAAAAGTAAGGGGGACCTAAAATGAATCAAGTATTAAAGAAAAGTAAGAAAAAAATGATGTATCTAGCTGGTTCACTTCTAATTTCTCTATCAATGTTTTCAACTACAAGTTTTGCAGCTACAGAAGGTGCTGTAAAAAGTGTTACAAATAGTAACTATACCGGGATTGCAGCTGATATAAATCTACCAAAGTCAGTTGTTGTTAAGGATGGATATGTGAATTGGTATTTAGGTATTGGAGCATCTAAAGTTGAAGGTGGTATTTCAAAAACACCAAGTGGATATAAAGTGTTTCTTAATTCAGGATATAATGAATCAGGTCAAAACAGTAAGTATTGGAATACACAGTATGATACATCAATTAAAGACGGTGATCGAGTAAATCTTAAATTAGTTAATAACGGAAATGGTACGGTTACTATGTATGTAAATGGAAGTCCTAGATACGCAAATCAGCCTATATATGGTACATTTTCTCAATATGAACCAGTAAAAATGGTCCAGGGTGTGGAGGATACTGGACGTAATTCTTTTAGCCAATCTAGCTTTTCAAACGTGCTACTAAGAGCAGATATGTCTGGATCTACCTACAAAAGTTGGAACAGTTCAATTTCTTCTTCATTCTCTAGACACGGTACTTATGGTAACAATTTCACAGTTTATTCACAAGTACCGTTAAGCGCAAGTTTACGTTAAGTATGCTATTTGCATAATAATGTTTTTGAGAAAAAAGTAGCTGTACTTTTGTGCAGCTATTTTTTATATGCAATAAATCAGTAATAGATATTCGATCCGCCATTAATACCCCTTTTATACTTTGACTTCTTTGAATTTAATAGCACTTTATCATTTTAGCCAAGAAGACTCTTTCCTCAAGGAACGCGAAGTGAGTAGGTGGGAGATGAATTGGCTAAAATGATAAATAAACCAATCGATATTGGATTTTCTCCTGATAGTCAGTTTGCGTATATACTAAACATTTCAACTGATTCAATGGAAATTTCTACACTTAATCTTCTAACTCAAACCATTTCCAATACTATTTCACTTGGGGGATTTGGCTTTTCAAGTATAGCCATTGATTCAATTGGACAATACGCTTATATCGTAAATACTATAGCTTGGAGTATTATACAAGTGGATCTAAATATAGGAAATATCGTAGCAGAACATCCTACTTCAAGCGATTATCCAAATATTGTACAAATCAGTTTACTTGACGGATTCGCTTATGTTACAGGAGAATTTCCAGGGTCTGGGACAGCTCTTATAGTTATAGACTTGTCCACTTTTCATGAGGTTGGGACCATCCTTACTGGAACGTATTACAACTCGTTCCTTTCTCTTTCCCCTATCGAATTATTATAGAGGAAAGGAGATGTATGCATGGAAATCCTAGGACTAGATACCCGTGCATTAGCCACGTTAGGTGCACTTGAATACACAAATCGTCGCAATAAATTAATAGACGACTCAGAGAATAGCATATACGAGTGTAAAGAAATGAAAGAAATACTTCAATCACTTCCTAAAGAGAAGCGGATTGAGGTTCTTGAGAATCAAGCTTACTTTGAAGCAGTGGCAAAGATGATTGAACAAAACAATTTAATTCTTTTAGAACAAATGAAAGCTCTACAATTAATTCAGAAATAATAAACTAATGATCAATTAATTCTACATATACTTCCATAATTAATGTATCTTTATCTATACAACCAGCCCTTGCTTTTCAGGGGCTTTTGATAAGTTCTATCAAAAATAAATAGGTAGACCTTATTTCATTACACTCCTTTCAAATATACAGAAATTCTATGAGCAATTTTTTCTTATTTACACAGTATTTCTTACAAAATAAAATTATTATATAGAAATGAAATATTCCCCAGCTTTATAAAAGGAACCTTTTTTACATATTATTAACCTAACAACCTAAAATTTCTACAATTTGAGGAGCTTTAGCATTTTCAATATAATAATATACTTCTAATCCTCTTCTTTCTGCGCTAAGTACAGTTCCTCTCAATTTTGATAAATGCTGCGAAACAGTGGATTGAGGGAGCCTTAATATTTCCGTTAGCTGTGTAACATTGCATTTTTTATGATGCATTAATTCATTTACAATTTGTAATCGTACTGGATGAGATATAACCTTTAATAAGTCTACATTCTCTTCCCAGATTTCTTTTATATCCCAATTATTATTCAATGCTATCATTTCACATTCCCCTTTATTATTTATTTCTATTTTCCTATTATCCTTATACATAGTACTTATAGATAAATACCTTTTATCCTGTTGAGAAAATATTTTCCATCTGCTTTATAGCCTAAACAAGAGATTATTTTCAAAAATAGTAATAATAAATACTATTTAAATAACAATTAATCCAATTAAAATTAACAGAATATTACGTCTCTTGTTGAAAAATGCTGTTTAATAGATTTTAATAGGGTAAAACTCTGCTATGATACTAATTGCTGTATAGTATCTATTGAGAGGATGAGACTGAGCAATGAATGTTCAATTAAAAGGGCACGAACAAATAAATTATTTACTAAATGAATGGTATCAAGAAATTAGAGCTCGACATGTAGATGCCGCTCAATTACTGAAACAAGAAATTGAAAATAAAATCCAAGATATAGAAGGAAATCAAAACATACTATTATACTACTCACTTGTAAATTTTAGACACCAATATCTAGTTGATAGTTTAAGTATTTCTAAAGATAGTTTTAAGCAATGTGATACTTACGAGACCCCTACAGATGACTTCCTTTCATACTATTATCACTTCTTTAAAGCCATACATTCGAATGTTACGGGTAATCATAACCTTGCAAGAATACATTTTGATAAAGCTGAAAGTATATTATCGACAATCCCTGACGAAATTGAACACGCTGAATTTCATTATGAATTGGCTGTTTTCTACTGTCATACACATAAATCGATCTTATGTATTAATTATGTAATGAAAGCTAAAGATATCTTTTCAAAACATATGGGATATGATTTAAAAGTTGCCTTTTGCAATAACTTATATGGGCTGGCATGTACTCATTTAAGAGAGTGGGAATTAGCCGAAGAACATTATATTTCAGCGATGGATACATTCCAGAAGGAAAATTTAGAATACAATATATTAATTGTCCGTCACAATCTAGGATTTATGTATGCTACACAAGACCTCTCTGAGTTAGCATTACGATATTTATCTGAGGTTAATCAAAAGCTGCCAAGTGATTATAAAGCTTTATTTATTGAGGCGAGAGAACATTATAAATTAGGAGCAAACCAAGTAGCTCAAGAGCTAATTGAAAAAGGGATACAACTTTCCACCCAGTTAGGTATTGAAGGTTATATACATCACTTTAATATTTTAAAAAAAATGAACCTTAATAGTTGTGCAAATGATGTAGAAAAAGCTATTTTAGAAGGAATCTCCTATTTTGAACGCGAAGAATTATATGAGTATATAAATGAATATGCTGAAAAATTAGCAACCCAATTTTACAAAGAAAATAATCATGCAAAAGCAAGCTATTACTTTTATGAAGCTAGTAAAGCCAGTGAAAAAAAATTTAAAAAAGGAGCATTAAAATGAGAAAATTAGCGATTAGCTTACTTGGTATCTTAATTGTTGTCACAGTAACTCTTGGATCAAGTTCTTCAACAGACACTCAAAGTACTGTAAATATTATTAAATATTCACATGGACATACTGGATGATGAAAGGAAGGATCTTACCTTCCTTTTTTTATTTTTAAAATTAAAAATGTATAGCGTGTTAGTAATAGATATTTGAGTGATCATAAGTGACATTTTTCATACTTTGGCTTCTTCTAATTTAATGACACTTTCTTCCTTGCTTGTCTTATCATTGAATTTAACGTATCGAGATTAATCTTCTATTTACTTGAACGTATGTTACCTTTTTGCTAAGAGTGGCTAAAATAATAAAATACTTTTAAGTTTAATTCAATTGTATCCAGGCTAGATAACATATTATTTAACCAAATAAAAACTCTACCAAATCATTAAAAGATTCTCCTTTCCCCTATTGAATTATTGTAAGAGGCAAGGAGATGTATGCATGAAAATTCTAGGACTAGATACTCGCGCATTAGCGACTTTAGGTGCACTTGAATACACAAATCGTCGCAGCGAATTAATTTAAAAATCAGATATCTACATGTATGAGTGTACAGAAATGAAAGAATACTTCAATCACTCCCTAAAGAGAGGCGGATCGAGGTTCTTGAGAACCAGGACATTGTAGTATCAATTCATCATGAGGCTTAAAGATTTCTCCTTATTAATAGCTGCTTTTGATTTGATTCTCAAAATCTGGAAGTGTTTTATCAATATACATAAGCGTTCTCGTGTTTGTGATTCCCCATTCAGCTTTAAATACTTAATTTGTAGCTACGTGGGCTGGCAGGATCGCTTTCCCATAGAAAACAGTTGTGTTTTGGTTATACTTGTACTATAGACAAGCACAAGTCTTTAAAACGCCTATATGTTCCTTAAAAATAAAATATCATTTTACCAATAGCCGAATTCACACTATCGGTAAAATGATATCTGTCGTCAAAAAAGACGCTAAAACATATGAACACGCAACGCTCTGTACGATATGGTTATAGTACCATATCTCACGAACCTAAATGGTCTGTCGTGAGAATGATGATGGCACACCGCAATGCACGTCAGCGATATCAGAAATGGACTTCGCCTTTGATAGTAAGAATCCGACTGGCGTTAGTCAACTTACCCATTTAGAGGTGGAAGTGTCAAAAATGTTCCTAAAGATAATACTCCGACTAATAATACTTCCCATAATTAAAATACCTGAACAGTTTTAGGAAATGTTCAGGTATTCTAATTATTTAAATGTTACGTTAAACGGATTCGTATATACGTCACCCATAGGTGTCAATTTGTCCCAATCCCAGCCATCTTGAATACCTTTAAACACCATTACTTTAGTACGGAATTTTTTTGTTACATTGTGGTCCCAAACTTCCCAAATGTCAGGGAATGTTGTGTCATAGCTAATTGAGCGAGTTTCCCCTGGTTGAAGCTTGATGATTGTAGAATATTCAATGAATCCGAATCCACCGTCTGGATATTGTTTTTCAAGCATTTCAACAACCGTCATTGGATAGCTGTTATTGTTTTTGATTTTTAATACAGCTTCTTGTGGAGCTGTGTAATTGTTTTGTGTCATGTTTACACTTATACCTTGATGAGAAGCTGCCGCTGCTTTTGATACAGGTTTAACTAACTCGATCGTAGCTAAACCTCCTAAAGCGATTGCTGAAGCCAACATCGTCATACCAATTTTCTTTTTCATTGTTTTCATGTGAATTTCCCCCAATGTTTAATTAATTATTTGCTGATTTTGAACATTTCGCCAGTAAAGTATGTGTAATTTATTTGACCTTCAACTTCCCAACTATACTGCATTACTGCTACGTAATTGCCTGGGTCGTAAGCTGAAGTAATTGGTGTTGTAAATGTAGCTGTGTTTTCATTTGAATCTGAATCAGTAATTGTTTTGTAGCGAGCTAATGAGAAATCCTCCATTACACGGTAAATTTTAACCGTTGCTTGAGAACGAGCACCAAGATTGGCTTTGATGTTAATTGTTTGTCCATGTTTTAAATTTCCAAGATTTAAATTAGCATTTTCTGTTACGTTGTGTAACTCTGGGAAATATTTATAAGGCCAATTATCAGTTACAGCTGCTTGTGCTTGTGTTGAAGGTTGTAATAATTCAACTGCTGTAATTCCTCCTAAAGCTAATGTTCCTGCTAATGCCATTACTTTAAATGATTTCATGTGTTATGTCCCCCAAAATTTTGTAATTGGTAGCAATTTACCGACATGCTCAGGTCGTCAAGTTTATTTCTCACGTTGGAAGCTATATGTAAGTTTTCTTTTTTACCTTTTGCAACGTACAGAGTTGTGAATTATCACCATACTTATTTTTCAAATTTAAAAAATCTCTGTGTTGCAAAAATATAAACTTCCCTCTAAAATATCTAAACTTGTTCTGTACTGAAAAATTTGATTAACATTACAAAAATTTCTTTTCAGAACAATCCCATTATATCACAATTAAGTAATATAAAATTATTTTTTGTAATTTTTTTTATTTATAGCATTTAAAGGTAATTATCATAACTTTTTAAATTGTATTTATGTTATAAATAGATATTGATTTATGTAATATACAAATAATTTTATGTTAACAATAAAAAATATTCATGGTCACAAATACACTAATTGCTCCCAGCATAATTTAGATATAGAACATTTACACACATGGAATAGGATCAAAAAATGTAAAATTTAGCTAAACTCCCATTCCTAATTTTAAAAATTTGCACTCCCCTTCGGCCTAAGATTTCTTCAAATCTTGAATAGTTTATATCACTACTTTATTTATGTAGAATTGCATATCACCCTCTATTGAAAATTGTTCTCGTTGTAACTATAATAGTTTCAGGGATTGCTATTTTCACTTTTTTTTCCAATCTCACAATATATTAAAGGAGGAACTAGTATTATGAAAAAACTTATTTTAGCAGGGGCACTAGGAATTGCAGTACTATCAGGTATGAACTTACCAGGAGCAGAGGCATCAAGAGCCAGTGCAGCAACTACGAATTTAGAAATTCAAGAAGTTACAAAATATTACTCTATGAGTTCTTATGAAGTGTCCCAAAAGGAAACATTTAATCTCAATAAAGGAGAAGAACTGACAGTCTTTGTACAAAATTCTGGGTTCCCAATTTCTTATACAGTCTTTAATGCAGATAACCAAGTAATTGGCACCTACAATGCTAATTCACCATATGGTCGAGTATTCAAAGCACAAAAAGACGGTAATATTTCTGTACAATTTCAAGCAGGTGTAAATTCTTCGTATATGAAGAAAATGAATTTCACAGCTAAATTCGCTGTTTCTAAACTTAATTAGCAATCAAAATTTCACTATCTTCTTTCAAAAAATAAAAAGGTATATCCTGTTGAAAGGATATACCTTTTTATTTTTTTAATTTTATCAATTTAGCCAATTCATCTCCCACCTACTCACTTCGCGTTCCTTGAGGAAGGAGTCTTCTTGGCTAAATTGATAAAAAAGCTTTATAAAATTGAATAATCCGACACCTTATTGATTTTATTGAATTTTAAACTCTCCAATTAATTCTTGTAACTCTTGTGACAGCCAACTTAATGATGTTGCTAGTTCTGCAATGTCTTGTACATACATTTCTTGCTCTTTCATACATATCTCAACATTTCTACTGCTATTCGCATATGTATTTGCACCATGTAATAATTCATCTACACTCTTTACAATGGTTTGACTATTTTCTAATATATAGCTTGAATAATTCGAAGTCGCTTTAATTTGATTTGTAACAGATTTTGAGATTTTTTCGAAGAAAGCACCACTACTTTGAACAAGTGTTATTCCTGATTCCACTTCCTTTGAACTCTTCTGTATGGATATTACAGCCACCTCTGATTCAGCTTTAGTTTCACCAATTAATTTAGCTATATCCTTTGCATATGCCTCGGTTTTTTTTGATAATTTACAAACCTCATCCGCAACAACTAAAAATCCTCCACCATTCTCCTCAACGCTTGAGGCTTCAGTAGAAGCATTTAAAGCTAATAAACTCGTTTGATTTGAATTTTTTATAATTACATCCAGAATCTCACTAATTTCTTTAAATTGTGTTTCTAATACATAAATAATAGAAGGTAAATTTTGAATTGTATCTCGGATTATTTCCATTTGATTAACAATTTGTTTAGTTAAATCATTCCCTTCTACAGTTTGCCATTCCATGCCTTCCGAAGCAGTCGCAACTTGTTTTGCAGCCCCTGTCATTTCTTCCATCTTACTTTCCATTTCTTGAACAATTCCTAAATATTGCTGCACTACATATTCTTGATCATGTGCTCCCAATTTTAATCCTGCAATAGAACTTGTAATCTTTTGCACTGCCATACTATTCTCTTTTGTACTTACCGACAATTCCCGTGAAGATGTCGAAACCTGTTCAGCAGTCTGCCTTACTTTATCTATAATCCCATTAAACGTTTCAATAGTGCTATTAAAGTAAGTATTAGTTATCCCTATATCATCTGATCTTTCATTTAACCTAATACTTAAATCCCCTTCACCAACTTTACGTAACCCTTCTTGTAAATCCTTTAAAGGTGATAGAGAATTGCGTGAGATAAATATTTGAATCGTAATTGCGATTGTTAATGAAATTATAATAAACAACAAACCTTGCACCATAAAGTTTTTCTTTGTAATAGGAATAATAGAAGCGTCCAAATCCGCTGCAACAATTGCAATTATATTTTTATTTTCATCTGTAATTGGCTCTAAAATTGTTACCCAGAAACCTAACTCATCTTCATACACTTCTGTCATTTGTGCCTGTTTCGTTTTCATTACTTTATCGTATGTCTTCATCCAATGAGTAGGCTGCTCATAATAGTCACCTGGTTTTACAGAAACTGCATTTGCTAATTCTGTATCCAAACCTACTATTTGTAATTCAACTTTATCATTTAGCTTTGCCCCTGTAACATATGTTTGGCCGACACTTTTCAAATCTTTTGTAGATTTATCTAATTGCTCTGTCAGTTTTTCTTTCTTCACTCTTTGTGCTGTGGGATCTTTTGCTACATCTCTCACTATTTCTACATCTAATTGATTCCTTACTGTATCTCCTGTTTCAAAAGACTGCCTCTCAAATATAGACATCATACTATTTTGAAACATATTAAAACTTAACGCCCCCATACTTCCCACAAGCGTCAAAATCACTAATACCGTTAGTAATATATTTTTTTGAAGCAACGATAGCTTATGCCAATATTTTTTCATTAACCTCACCTTTCTTAATTTCAGCAATACAAAATAACAATAATATTTTAAAAGAAAACTCTATTCCCATAATTAATCTAAGCATTAAAACAATATACTAGTCATCCAACCAAACGTTCCAATTTATTTTTCGTTTGATAGGGTTTCTGTCCTTTTATCTTAATAGTTCCACTATATTTAAAATAATAATGAATGATTCTAAACTTTTATGTACATAAATCCAAAAGCATGGAATTGTAGTGAGCGTTAAAATACATCAAATTTGCACCTCTCCTATATATAACATCACTAAAGAAATACTTGATGAATAATAATACTAAATTTTATTTTCTTCTTTTTAAAGTCCCATCACGCTCTATTGTACAAATATCTGTTTTCTTATTTACAGTCGTACCTTTTATATGTCCAGCTGTTTCTGGAAATCTATAAGAAAAGATGTAAAACTTCTACTACTTCATCTTTTCCATTCTTAATGATATCTTCCGATGATTTTAAGAGGTTAGCCTACAATAATTGCTATAATGATTGCTGCACTACTAAGAATACTTTTAATTTCATATTTATCCCCTAAAGAATTTCACATTAGATTTGTTACAGTTCCCTCAGTAAGGATTTTTTGTAATATTATTAGTTTTAAACAAAGACTAGAATTCTTAAGAGCCTCATCCTTAGTTATCTTTATCTTGAGTAACAACACCAAACCAGACTGTTTGGTGCAGTTTCCTATTTTATAACCATTTTCCTTATTTTTCTATAAAATTTTAATATTTACTTGTGCAAAGTAAACCTAGACTCTTTTTGCCGAATCAAATTTAGTTCTTCAATTATCTTAAATTCGTATGAAGTTTTTGTTTTACTGATTTTATTAGGAGTATTAGCGATATCTATAGTTGAAACAGTAATTTTTCAAGTATTTTTATTTTGGGTATTAAGTTGGGTTCCTTTTATTAAAAATTGGGATTATCTTATCATTTTAATAGCATCAATGATATTTGGATTAAATCATCCAAATGGTATTACTTATATAGTTGGTACAGCAATAATTGGCCTCTTATATAACGATGCTTATTAGTTAAATCAAAAGTAGAATGAAAAATATCAGGTTACACGATCTGCTTTTGGGGTTGTTTTTTGGATTCACTTATTACATAACTCTATTGCTTTTATAGCATCACATTTATAAATTATGTTTAGAACTTGTCAACAATAAGAGGAGCAAAATAGATGTTAAAGAAAAGTTATTTTATTGGAATTTCCAACTCTTGTTGTTTTAGTATGTTTATCCGTGAGGAATGAAGACTGGTTTTTATTTAATGTTTTTCAAAAGTAAAAAAGAGACCTACTAAAATAGGTCCCCTTTTTATTTTACATTTAAGTTTCATTGCTTTTTTGTTTTGAAATAGTAAAGTGTAAAATTGTATATAATGGCGTTTTCTTAACCTTACTATCAATAGCTAATTCGTGGATCTCAAAATTACTACTTTCTTAGCCCTATTATTCTGTTCCTTCTCCTAAAATTCCAATATCCCCATAACTTCTTTCGTAAATAGTTTAAAATCAGTTAAATGTTTTTCAATAATTTGACGAACAATATCTAAATTTACACTTTGATAATCATGAACAGCAATATTTCGAAATCCCACCATCGCCTTTAACTTATTTGCTAGCTCTGGGCTCAGTAATCCTGCTGTAACCAATAAGTCAAAAGCCTCTCGACTAGATTGGGGTAGTCCTAATTTTTTCCCAGCAACAATATGCATTGCTAGATCAATACTCGCTTCACAAGCTCTTTGTATATTCAATATTATTGAATCTTGCTTTGTGTAATCCTCCAAATTTTCAGGGTCATTTCCATATACATCTTGGATTCTTTTGATACAGCGCTCTATTGTGGAAATTTTATTTAAAATAACTTCATTCTTCATATATAGACCCTCTTTTCTTTATATCATCGAATACTATCTTGCGTTCCTCATTCAATTTTGAGTACATTTTTAAAGTTTTCATTTCAAAAATGATTTTCCGTTCTTCATCAGAACAAAATATTGTCTTTCCTGTATGTATAATCTGAGCTTGAAAAACTGTAGAAGCTTCGGATAAATCAACTAAATCAACATCTCTATGAACAATGTTAGCTAACTCCTGTGCTAATAGAAAACGTTCATAGTTCCCTAAAGTTGTGTCACTTAAATAAGCTATATCAATATCACTATCTTCCCGTTCTCTGTTCTCAGCCGTTGATCCAAACACAATTATCCAATAGGGATTCACCGTCTCTTGTAATTTTTCTATAATAGCTGTTATCATGCTTTGAAAAATCATATAATTCATCCCCCTTATTATACTTGAATTTTATTATATCATAACCATTATGAAATCCATTAAGCTACAACAAATACATAAACAAAATTAAACCTTCTTAGTACTTAAAGCACCTCAAAATTACGTGCTTATCCCTGTAAAAGCAAAAGACTGATAATAATTATCAGTCTTTTGCTTTTGAAACTCTAAATAAATAGGGGCTATATTTCTCTAACAATGGCGTCTTTTATATGTTAATTCACCTTTAATTTTTCTTTTACTTTTGTAGGGAGTTCGTCTTTCTTAACCTCTTCCCAAGATTTCACACCTTTTTCCTCAGAGTAGTATATAAGTAAAAATGCTTCTTTACGAAGATTTTTTAATACTGTAAACTCCATTTCTTTTTCCTTACCGTCTTTATCAATTCCAGACAATTTATATTGGTAAGTCGTATCACCATTAACATTTTTCTCTTTTAATTGTTCGCCATCCTTAGTAATTTGAACATAATATTTATCTGTACCAAGTCGATTTAAGTTACACCCCGTTGAACTACCCCCACTTTCACTTCATTTAGAAGAGGGGGATTCCTAAGTAAAGAGTTCTATCGAACTCTAATTTATTAGGCTATCTCCGCAGTCCTTGCGGTTAGAAGCCTTATCGCTTCATTCTTTAGATTGATACTTGCGTTAATATCCCTATCATGGTGTGTA
>NZ_JAAMNK010000053.1:0-17984 GCF_011066025.1 Bacillus sp. EKM202B
AAGAGCCGTATGTGGTGAAAGCCACACGTACGGTTCTGTGGGGGCGAAGCGGTGGTAACACAGCTTAGCTACCCGACCGCATTAGGGGTCATTAAAGAGGTTGGAGAAGGTGAACTTGTTTTACTTGTGAAAGAGGAAGAACTAACAATTAAAATTACACGAGAACAAGAGGAAGAACTTGCAGTCCATGTCATGAATCAAGAAAATATGTTAGTTCCGGTTAATGTAAAAACTCATGAGCTTTTCTTTGATACAGCTGAGAGATGGAATGAAGAAGAAATGGAGGAATTACAAAAAGCGAGTGAAAGAGTAGGAGAAGATCATGAGTAAAAATTATAAGAAAAAGTATCAAACGAAATCACCAGAAGAAAAGAAAGAAGCGGTGCAAGCTTTAACAAAAAAGATGGAAAAAAGCGTAGAAGGTTATTTTCGTACACCGGGAGATTTAAAAGAGTATTTAACGTTTATGGCAAAGTTTTATCACTATTCACCATCTAATATTTCATTAATACAGAGTCAATTCCAGGGAGCCAATGCAGTTGGTTCCTTTTCTTTTTGGAAAGAAAAAGGATTTCCGGTTAAGAAGGGTGAGAAAGGAATTAAAATTCTTGTTCCAAACCGAACTGTAGCAAAATTTAAGGACAAAGAAGGCGCTTGGAAAACAGTAACTAAAGCAAATGAGGAAGAGAAGAAACAAATTGAATCTAAAAGCGTAGAAGTGATGCCTGGTCGCTTATATTTTGCTGTCGGTCATGTGTTTGACCTGTCTCAAACAAACGCAAAAGCGGAAGATCTACCTCGTATTTTTCCGAATCGTTGGCTAGAGGGGAGCGTTACGGATTACCAGAGTTTGTATAAAGGAATGGAAGCCATTGCGGAAAAAAACGGTGTGAAAATCATTGCACCCAAAGCGGAGCTGGGTGTTTCAAAAGGCGTGAGCTATACCCTAACAAAAGAGGTTGCTTTGAATCCACGAAACAGTGAATTACAAAATGTAAAAACTCTTCTTCATGAATTGGCACATGCCAAACTTCATACCGCAGAGACGCATATGAATTACACAGCGCCAGAAAAAGAGTTTCAAGCAGAAATGACAGCTTACGCCGTTTCTTCTTATTTTGGGATTGATACAAGCGAATATTCATTAGGATATTTAGCGAGCTGGACACAAGGAAAAGAAATGAAAGATAAAACGAAGTTGTTGAAAGAAGTACATGAAACTTCCATTGAATTCATCGAAACGATTGAAGGTAGTTTGGAAAAAGAAAAACAACAAATAAATGAAAAAGAGGTGGGAAGTATGGCAAAAGAAAATGAAAAACAGGATGAAAAAAATATCTTGTTGGTTGAATTTATGAGTTTAAGTAACACGACACAAGAGCTTGTTTCCGTTACAGAGTTAAGGGAACAAGCGGATAGAAACAGAGCGTTTGAGCCCGTAGAAGGCGCAGAAAAATTGAGTGATAAAGAATTTATTGATGCATTTAACGAAGCGAATCAAGAAAAGTATGCAGCACTAAATCAAAATGAAATAAATCGTCCAACTATGTTAGTTCAGTGGAGCGAAAACGAAAATTTTAAAGGTAGTCAGTTGATTCCATTTGGAGAGGCCAATGAAAAAATGGCTGAAGTCATTAAAAATATTGAAAAAGCAAAAGAGGAAGCAAGAGAAAGGGATGAATACGTACCATATGATAAAACTCGTTATCATATTGCCATTCCAAAAGAAGTAGATAGAGATTTTGGGAGAATGGAGCTTGTGAGTATGGATCGTTTGGATATGGGGGATGGGGACTACAAGACACCGTATGAACAAGTATTAAACGAGAAAAGGTATTTATCGGATGAAGTAAAACAAGCGTTACGAGATGAAGTGATGAATTATAGAAATAACAAAGAAATACCGATGGAAAAAGCACAGGAAAGTACATTAGAAAAATCCAAAGAGACACCCAATCACTTAGTTACAATTGAAGTATTAGCAAACAGTATACAAGATGAAGAGCAGGCAAGAATCCACATGATGGATGCTGTTACGAAAGATATAAATTATTTGTCTGTTTGGAATCAAGATAAAACAGATCGGGACGATTTATACGTTTCCCTCATGGAAAAGAACGGGAAACGAGAAAATGTCTATTTAGATAACATTTTGAAACCAGATTTATATGAAAAGGTTCAAAGTTCTATCTTTGATGGAAGAGGGAATTTGTCATTTGTTGTTTATGAAAAAGATGCAAATATGAGTCTAGATGAAATCGTAAAAGATGAACGATATGGACTCTTAGTTGATAAAGTGGAGGCACAAAAAGATCACTCTTTTAATGAAAAAGAAGTGGAATTGTATAAAGAAATGAAGAAGGAAGGATATGCACCTATTGCCTCTTTAGATCAACAAATTCAACCTTCAAAAGAAAAAGAATCAACTACATTAGATAAGGACTTAAGCCGAAAATTCGAAGCATACAGACGTTCACAGTATGAAGAAACACCAGATAATATTGATAGTATTGTCACTCGTGTAAAAGCTGAAGAGCGGTATTATACAACGAAATATGTTTCGATTGATAATGAGCTGATAAGTCAGGAACACGTAGTAAAATTAGAAAATCAGGTGGATGAGAAGCTTGGAAAAGAAGGAATAACCGTGAATCAGTCTACAACTTCAAAGGAAATGGATATAGATAAAAAATTTCAGCCATTGAACGGAAAACAAACGAATGATAAAGAAAAAGACAAAAAGCCAGAGTCAGGTAATGTAGAGCAGGCGAAGGCTACAAAGAAATCAAGTAGAAAAAGGGGAATAACGGAAATGGAACGATGAAAAATTGTATAGCAGGAACACCAGATTAAATCATTTTTTGTTACTCAATTGAGAAAACGGAAAGTGATTTTTTTATATCCAGAAATGAAAGAGGGAAAAAAAAAAGCCCTCTTTCTTGTTTATAGAACGAGAGGAGTGAATGTCATGAATGTATGGCTGTTTGCAGGCTGTATGTTCCTTGTAGCTGTCTTTTTGAACACGTTGCTATTATTTGGTCGCAAAATAATGAAAAAGCACAGAAATAAGAAATGGAAGCGTAAAACGGAAATTGTAGATTAATAGGAGGTAATACGTATGGGGAAAACATTATTTATTGCTGAAAAGCCGAAGGTAGCTGTTGAATTATTAAAATCACCTAGATTTAAAAACTCAAAAAGATATCCAGGGAGCAAGCCTTATTATGGTTACTATGAAAATGAAAATTACATTATTAGTTGGTGCCGGGGGCATTTATTAGAACTAAAACATCCGGAGGAGATGGACGAGAAGTACAAAGAATTTAAATTTGATCACTTACCCATTATTTTAGAGCCGGAATATAAAGAGAAATCGGATAGTCTAGAACAAATTCAAATATTAGTGAAGTTGTTAAATCGTCCCGATGTGGATCATGTGGTCAACTCTTGTGATGCAGATAGAGAGGGTGAGCTTATTTATCGTGAATTATATGAATATGCAGGTGTGAACAAGCGAGAATCCCGTCTTTTTATCTCTTCTTATGAAGCCGCAGAATTAGAAGGAGCATTAAACCGATTAGAACCAGGAACAGACTATGACGGGCTTGCACAATCGGCTAAAGCCAGGCAATACCTGGATTATATTCTAGGGATTAATGTTACAAGAGGCTGTACATCTAAACTAGCAAGAAACCAATTCTTATTGGCTTCTGGTCGTGTTCAAATGTGTATCTTGAATGAAATCCGTCAAAGGGAAATCGCTATTCAAAATTATAAAGAACAAACCTATTACAATTTAAAGCTACTAACGGAAAACGGTTTATCACCAGTAATGAAAACAGAAGATCAACTGATAGATCCATCGCCACTACAAAAGCTTGGAGATAGCTTGAAAGAAACGAATGTAATTGTAACGGAATTTAAAGAAAGCAATAGAAAAAAGAAACCAAAATTATTATATAACTTAACGGATATCTACAAAGATGCTCACGCCAAACTGAAGATAAATGCGGAAACAGCAAAAAAGCATATTCAGAATTTGTATGAAGAAGGCTTTATCACATATCCTCGTTCTTCATCCAGGCACTTACCTACAGAACAAGTGGAACGAGTGAAAGAAGTAATGGCAGCATTAGAAAAAAGCGCCTATGCAAATCTTGTACAACAAGTAATTCCATCTTCTATTACGAAAAAACATTCTATTTTTAATGATGAATTAGTCAGTAGTCACTTTGCCATCATCCCAACAACAAAATTATATGTCGGGACCAACCGAGATCCATTAGAAAAACAGTTATATGACTTAATTGTAAAACGATTTATCGGGAATTTTATGAAACCAGCAATCTACCTGGTAAGAGAAGTACATTTTATAGATCAAGAGGGCAATACCTACAGTACAAAAGAAAAGATCCTACAAGAGAAAGGGTTTCTAAGCGTGTTTCAAGGGGATATAGAAGAAGGTTCAGTTGAAGCATTTCAGATACCTATTTTACGAGAAGGAGATTCTTTCAGAATCGTTCAGTATGACTTGATTGAGTCTCGAACAAAGAAACCAGCCTTTCATACGGAAAGTTCCATTTTAACCTTTATGGAAACGGCAGGGCGTAAATTAGATGATGAACATTTGAAAGAACTTATGAAAGGAAAACGGATTGGGACAGTCGCAACGGAAGAAACGTTTATTCCAAAACTATTAGAGCGAAGATATATTGATGTTACCAACAGTCAGATTCGAACCACTAATATTGGTCGTGCGTTTATAGATGCTTTTCCGGTAGATGAAATCAAAAATCCAGCTTATACGGCTGAAATGGAAGGGATGATCTACATGATCGAAAAGAGTGAAATGAAATATGAGGAATTTGTGGAGAAAACAAATTCGTTTGTAAAAGACACGGTGGAACAATTAGGCGCAATGGATGATAAGGTGTCGGATAGCATTATTAATACTTGGAATCAGCAAATTGAGGTGTGCAAATGCCCTTGTAGAAAAGGAAAAATCCTTCATAAAGGCAATTTTTATGGGTGCAGTAATTATCCGGAATGTGAAATCTCCTTACCGAAAAAAATTAAAGAAAAAGCGATTCCGGAGGCGCAAGCGAAAAAGCTGTTTGAAGATAAGAAAACAGATCTTTTAAAAGGATTTAAGTCCAATGAGAAGGAGTTTTCCGCTTATCTCGTGTTACATGAAGGAAATGTTAAATTTCAGTTCCCAACACAAGAGGAGCTGTCATTTGGTAAATGTCCAAAATGTAAAAAAGGGGATATGCTTCATCGTAAAACATTTTATGGATGCACAGAGCATAAAAACGGATGTGATTTTATGTTACCAGCCAAAATGAAAGGGAAAGCAATCCCTGGCAATCAAATGAAGAAGCTACTTCAGTATAAAACAACAGATTTTATCAACGGCTTTCAAGGAGAAAAGGGAGAATTTACAGCAGCTATCTATATGGAAGCGGACGGAAGTTTGAAATTCCGTTTTCCAACGACTGAAGATCGTACCATTGGTAAATGTCCATTGTGTAAGAGTAGGGTTCTTGTAGGGAAAAGTAACTATTTATGTGAGAAATACAAAAAAGGCTGTGACTTCATTATTTTTGGTACATTCTCTGGTAAAAATTTAAGTAGTAACCATGTGAAAAAGTTATTAGAAACGAATGTGACAGATCAGATTAAAGGGTTTATCTCAAACAAAAACGGGAAGAAATTTGATGCTCGTTTATCATACAGCGTACAGGAGAAGCGATTAAAATTCTTATTCGGCAAATAAAAATGAAATGTATCAACTATAAGTAGCAAAAGAGGACTAGGAAACGGAATAGTCCTCTTTTTTATTTCATTTTATAGAGTAAAGGGGGGATTCCGTAATGGCATATGTCAGTGCGGAGGATGCGATGAAAGCAAGAAAAGTTGACTTGATTTCATATCTGGAAGCAAAAGGAGAAACGTTTAAGAAAGAAGGAAACTATTATCGTCATACGGAGCATGACAGCCTCATTATTAAAGGGAATCAATACGCCTGGAATAGTCGAGGGGAAAAAGGATATGGAGCGATTAGCTTTGCCATGATGTACTATGACATGACATTCCCACAAGCAGTGATGGACATTCAGAAGGGGGACTATAAAGAGTTTGATCGTTCAAAAGCTGAAGAGGAGCGCAAAAAAGAGCAGCAGCCATTTAGTTATCCCAAACACCTGGAAGTAAATAAGCAAACAGAGATAAAAGAATATCTAATTCATGAACGGAAAATAGATCCTCGCTTGGTGAATTGGCTGATTAAAAAAGATCTCATCGCCCAGGATAAGAAAAATAACGTGGTGTTCAAATGGAGAGAAGAAGGAGGCAAAGGGCAAGTCATTGGTATGAACCGTCAAGGTACGGTCAAAATGGAGAATAAAAGAGGAAGCTTTAAGCAAATTGTTCCGAATTATGAAAAAATCAATGCCGGTTTTACGGTTGATGTAGGTAAACCGGATAAGATTTATTTTTATGAAGATCCAATCGACATGTTATCTCATTGGAGCATTAAACAAAATAATATCCAAAACGCTCGCCTGGTTTCTATGCATGGATTGAAGTCCAAAACAGTGATTCAATCTTTAATGGATGCGAAAAAAGAAGGGCACGAGATTAAAGAGGTCATAATGGCAGTTGATAATGATAAGGCTGGGAAAGACTTCATTCAGACAATGAAATGCTTTGTAGATCTTAAAGAGGATATTCCAACGAATGAAAAAGATTGGAACGATGTCCGGAAGAAACAAGTGAATGAGCAACAGGCAAAAGAAACAGCCCAACCAAAGAAAATGAAACCAATTAAAGAGGTGGAGCGAAGTGTCTAATCTACCAGAAATGCCAAACCTATTACAAATTTTGATGTATGGTTTTACCCTTTATGTTTTTTTTCGTATTTGTAAATTCATGTACCGGAAGATCCAGGAGCGAAGAATATTAAAGCGAATGGCTAAGTCTGGTATTCGCTATATAGACAAAATGGACGGACATCAATTTGAAGTATACCTAAAAGCTCTCTTTCGAGAGTTGGGTTATTCTCCAACAGTCACAAAGCAGTCAAATGATTTCGGAGCGGATTTGGTATTGAAGGGGAAGAATCGTATTGTAATCCAGGCAAAACGCTACGGGATGAAAAATAGAGTCGGCATCAATGCTGTACAAGAGATATATGCAGCACAGGCTTATTACAAAGCACACGAGGGCTGGGTTGTAACGAACAGTGTGTATACAAGACAGGCGAAAGAATTAGCAGAAGCATGCCATGTAAAACTCATAGATCGTGTAGAACTTCAGAAACTGATTAATAAAATCAATCCCGAATATTCGGCTGAAGATGTGTATCAAGGGGTAAAACCTGAAGAACGGAAATGTCCCACATGTAAACATGATTTAGTGATCCGTAATTCAAATAAAACAGGTAATAAGTTTTTTGGTTGCTCTCAATATCCTACATGTACACATACAGAACCAATCAATATGTGAGCTGTGATGAAAATCCAGCTCTTTTGTTATTTTTAGGAATGAACTTTTAAAAAATCATACTCTCATCAAAAAACGGCTTCTCAGATTTTGATATAACCAATGTTTATTTGAAAGTTAATGACATAAGACCTAAATAACAAAGGGTGTGTTGTAAGTGAAAATAAGCGGTTTAAATTGAGTTAAGGATGTTAATAAGAATTTTTTTATAAAATATCTGAAAAACAAACGAATAACCTTGTAAGGTTGATTGTTTTATTATAAAATAACCTTGCAAGGTTATTTTATAAAGATAAGGAGTGAGAATACTGGAGAATACAGTAAAAGAAATCATTGATGATATAGAGTATCTGTTCAGGAATGGAGAAATTGGCATAGAAGTAAGTAATCCGTCTTACTATCAGAGGTTTTGTAAAGTACTGGATGCGACAGAAATGCGCTATGATTTACACATTCACGAATATGATGAGGATTCCCTAGTTGTTAAATTAGTGTAAAATACAAATGTTTTAAGGGGTTAATTTTTTTGAAGTATAAAAAGAAAAAGGGAATGGGGGAGGAAAAGGATATGAAAATTGGTACATCTGAATGGCTTTCTCTTAGTATGGATATTAAGCTGAAGTTGATCCGTTTGGCTGTCATAGATAGTAAATATAAACAAGCAAAATAAAAACCCTTCATTTGCTTAACAGCAAACAAAGGGCTTAGTTAATGAGTGACTGAAGTAGAAGGAAATCTAGTCCATTTCCTTCTTTATTTATTGTAACATAAAAGGAAAAGCACAAACAAAGGAGAATTCTCATGAAAGAAATCGATAAATACATGACACCATCTGAAGCAGCTTTTTACTGGAGGATTCCTCGTGAGACAATTAAGAATAAATATAGCCCTTCTTTAATGAACGAGAAGCAAATAAATGATTTAGAACGCATGTTACAAGAAGGTTTAGTAAAGTATTTTTTGCATCCTGAAGGGAAGCGTAAGGAATGGATTATAAGCCGACAGGCAATGTATGAATGGTTTGGAGAAACAAAGGACAAATAAGAAAGGATGATAAAAATGCAAGGAGAAACATTTTCACTGTGGGGCGGTTTCAAGAGTGCATTTAGTTTGATTATTTGGTTTTGGATCGTTATGTTTTTGCTATTTGGTGAAAGATTGTTACAATAGAATCAAGTCGAAAAGTATAAATACCCTTAGGTAGCTCTCATAGGTGTAAAATCGATGGGGGCTTTTTTAACTAAGAAAATAAAAATTTCACGTACCGTAATATTCAATAAAAATCAAAGTACCTAAACAAGTGATACAGCCTGGAGACGTGTGAAAATAGGTAATAAACTTAGTTTCATTTCTAATTTGATACATAAAATTATATAAATATTCTTTTAATAACGAGCAAACTTTTTTGGTATGATGTTATAGTAAATATACATATATAGGAGGAGTTACTTTGTTTGAAAAACTATGCGTAGAAGTTGAAATTTTTAAAAATATGCTAATTTCAAAGGCTACCGGAACAGAAATTAGTCATCAAGAGTATAAAGATAGAAGAGAACAGTTACTTAAATCCAACTACATTAAAGATAAAATGCCTAGATTTATAAAAACATGTCGCTCTTCAGATGAGTTTTGGTCATACATCAAAGAAAAATCCCAAAGTTATGAAGGAAGAAGAAAATATTTACGTGAACAATTTGATCCTGTATTAACATACTTAGAACAAAACATTCATGTAGATTCCCCAGTAGATGAAGTAGTTACTTCTACTGTTTCAGAAAAGATAAGCAATCTATATATACAAACAGCATGGCAAAAAGCTTTAGAAAGACGCACAACTGATCCTGAAGGTGCTATTACTATGGCAAGAACCCTAATAGAAGCTACATGTAAACATATTTTAGATGAAGCAAATCATAGTTATGATGATAAAGCAGAACTTCCTGCACTCTATAAAGAGGTTCAAGTTGTATTAAATTTAGCTCCAAACGCACATACAGAACAAATTTTCAAACAAATTTTAGGAGGATGCTCTTCAGTAATAACAGGACTAGGTTCTTTAAGGAATAAATTAAGCGATGCACATGGGAAAAGTCAAAAAACTCCTAAGCCATCTCCACGACATGCAAAAATGGCTGTGAATTTAGGAGGAACCATGGCTGAGTTTTTACTTTCTTCATGGGAAGAAGCAAGTGTAAATTAACTATGTTATCAGCATTTCGGAAAAAAACAGGCTAAGAGTATTCAAGATTTTATACAGTTTTTCGGCTGATCTAGTAACAAACGAGAACCCTTAAAACCGCACCAAGATAGGAATGTATAAAAAATTGAATAGATCCATAGAACAAAAAAAGGCGGATTCCCTGTGAGAGTAAGGGTCCGCCTTTTTCCTTGCTACTGATAATAGGACGTTACGTTAACCGATCATGAATATCCTATACATCTAAAAATCCAAGTAAATTAGTTCTTCCCAATGTTATAATAAAGAAAAAAGTATTAAAAAAACAAAAATTAAGTACCTATAATTTAGGGAGTGAAGTTATGATAAGTGTTCACGATAATACAATTATTTCGTACCAAGTTAATCTCGAGAAAGAAGAAATTCGTATGCATACGCTTACGGAATCAGGAAGGGATGTATATATAGTTTTTTCAGGTGTCCTAGCACATTTTTTTGAAACTCATCTAAGGCATAGCATTATTTTTAATATAGACGAATATCCAATTCTAAATTTTTTTAAAGAAAATAAAAAATTATTAGAGGAACAAAGACCTCATTGTTGGCCTATATATTATAAAGATATTAAGGAATTAGAGGAAACATTAATAAAAGGGAATTATTTTTATTACAACATTTGTGCATCTTTAGGTCTAACTGGTTGGGTATTAGCTAAAAAACTTGAGATATTAGAATCTAATTAAATTAATAGTGGTCTTAAATGCACTTCCAATAACAATAATTATGTAAACACAAAAGTCCTCCAGTTAAACAATCCGGAGGACTTTTAATAGTTTTCTAAGTTATCTTCCAAATACACTCAATCCTAAATAAATCAAACTATAACTAATTAAAGCACTTGCAAGCATCAAACTTATTTTTAATAATTTATCTTTTATATTAGGCTTTACTTCACTTATAGGTTTTCCCTCTATAAAATCAACTATTTGGGGTCACCATACACATCCATCAATTTAAGAAAAGTAAACACCCCAAAAACAAAAAAATGAGCTGACTTCTCAAAATAACTAACTGTAGAGAAAGAAAAATTTCATTTAGTGGGTACTTCAAAACCTTAGCTTGATGGCGATGGGGTCACCATATCAAAAAAGAAAATTGTGCGTTTAGACATATTTTTCAACCGCCTCCTGTACGTTAAGGGGCTCGTTATTTTTTTACAGTTTTTTATTATGAAATTCTAAATAACTAATTATAATAGGTGAAAAAAACGATCAATAGTTGGGGTACGGAAAGGATTCAAATTTACATTCTTTCTCAATACATATTATGGATAAATAAAGTAAAATATGGGTTGGGGGTTATGTCTCATGTTGTGTTAATCCTAACAATAACTAAGGGTACATAATATGCTTTCATACCTTTGAATAATTTTGTTATAGAAGGGATGGAGATTTAAATGGCTCAAATTGTTGGTATTGATAGAGACCTTTGTACTGGGGCTTTAATCTTTAAGAGTGAGGACCTTTCCCTAAGTCTTGTCAGGAAGTAAGGAACAGTAAGCAAACACTTATACAATATGAATAGAGGAGAGGAATGCCTTATGAAAATACGTAGTCAAATTACATGTGCAAGTCTTGCCCTTTTAATAGCTGGAAGTTCCCTGTTATATACAACGCCCGCCTCAATTGTAAAAGCAGAGCCCACTCAAAATGTATCTAGTTCGTTACAAACAAGCACTCAACGAGATCGTAATTCCGTCAAGCAAGCAATGCGGGATACATTGCAACTTGGATACCCGGGGATACTTGCTAAAACTTCCGAGGGTGGAAAAACGTGGGGTTATGCCGCTGGGGTAGCGAATCTGAGCACCAAGCAACCAATGAAAACAGATTTTCGCTTTCGCATTGGAAGCGTGACGAAGACGTTCACCGCAACGGTTGTACTTCAATTAGCTGGAGAGAACCGCTTGAATCTAGATGACTCCATCGAAAAATGGTTGCCTGGTGTCATTCAAGGAAACGGATATGATGGTAACCAGATTAAGATCCGGCAGATATTGAACCATACAAGTGGTATCGCTGAATACTCAAGGTCAAAAGACGCTGATTTTATGGATACAAAAAAATCGTATACGGCTGAAGAGTTAGTGAAGATGGGGATTTCTCTGCCCCCAGACTTTGACCCAGGAGATGGTTGGTCTTATTCAAACACAGGATACGTATTACTGGGTATTCTTATTGAAAAAGTAACCAGAAACAGCTATGCGGAAGAGATTGAAAATCGGATTATTGAACCGCTTGAATTATCGAATACATTCCTACCTGGAAATTCAAGCGTTATTCCAGGCACCAAGCATGCCCGTGGATATGTCCAACCAGACGGAACAAGTGAGCTAAAAGACGTTACTTATTATAACCCAAGTGTAGCTAGCTCAGCTGGAGATATGATTTCTACTGCTGACGACTTAAATAAATTCTTCTCTTACTTGCTCGGTGGCAAATTACTGAAAGAACAGCAACTAAAACAAATGCTTACTACAGTTCCTACAGGAAGTGAAGGAATCGATGGATATGGTCTTGGAATCTATGAAACTAAGCTTCCAAACGGTGTCTCGATATGGGGACACACAGGTGGCATTCTAGGGTTTACTACTCTTGTTGGAGGTAAACTTGGAGGCAAGCATACGTTGGTCGTCAATTGGAATAGTTTGGGTAGAACTGACAGTCCTAATCCTTTTAAAAATATTTTACTTGCTGAATTTAGCAAGTAGGGGTCACCATACGTGCCCATCAGCTTAAGAGATTTTAATACCCTCAAATACCAAAAAACGTTATCCTTTCTAAATAAGCTAAATTAGAAAGGATGACGTTTTCTTATGCATTTTTCGATTCAAGATGAATTACAATCATTTGCGGAAGAATTACAACGATATGTTACACCTGTATTCTTAGAAGAACTTGCAAGAGAAATCGGATTTATAAAACGAAAACGTAAGTTTTCTGGTTCAGACTTAGCTACTATTTGCATTTGGATCAGTCAACGGGTAGCAAGTGATCCTTTAGTTCGATTATGTAGTAGGCTTCATGCAGCTACTGGTACTTTAATCAGTCCTGAAGGCTTAAATAAACGCTTAAATACAAAAGCAGTTTTAGTTTTAAAACATCTTTTTTCTTTACTGTTACAACAAAAAGTATGTGAACAAACGCAAATTTCTAACCACCTCTTCTCTTATTTTCAACGAATTCGTATCCTAGATGCCACCGTATTTCAAGTGCCAAATGCCTTAGAGAATTTATATCCAGGCTCTGGAGGATGTGCCCAAACAGCGGGAATTAAAATTCAATTAGAATATGATTTGCACAGTGGACAATTTCTTAACTTTCAAGTTGGACCAGGAAAAAATAATGACAAAACATTTGGTACGGAGTGCTTAGATACTTTACGACCAGGAGATTTATGTATTCGTGATTTGGGTTATTTTTCATTGGAAGACTTAGATCAAATGGATCAACGAGGTACATACTATATTTCTCGTTTGAAATTAAACACGAATGTATATGTGAAAAATCCAAACCCGGAATACTTTAAAAATGGTGTAATAAAAAAACAATCGGAATACATACAAATTGATGTGAAACAGATTTTAAACCAACTACACCCCGGAGAAACATTTGAATTAAAACATGCTTATATTGGTGATAAACAACAACTGTTTTCACGTGTTATTTTTAATCGATTAACAGAAAAACAACTTCAAAAAAGACGAGCGAAAATCTTGCAGAAAGAAAAATCCAAAAATAGAACGTACTCAGAGAAAAGTAAAATGGTAGCGGGATTAAACGTGTACGTGACGAATACACCTTGGGAATGGGTTCCGATGGAACAGGTACATGAGTTATATACTTTGCGTTGGCAAATAGAGATTGTCTTTAAAACATGGAAATCACTCTTCAAAATAGACCATTATCGTAATGTAAAACAAGAACGATTAGAGTGCCAATTATATGGAAAGCTAATCGCTATTTTTCTGTGCTCCTCTACTATGTTTAAAATGCGCCAACTTCTTTTGCAAAAGAAGAAAAGAGAATTAAGCGAATATAAAGCGATAGGAATGATCCAAGATTATTTATATCTTTTATATCAAGCTATACAGAAAGACACTCAAGAAATAACAAAGATTCTAATCCGTCTATTCCACCTACTACAGAAAAATGGGCGGAAATCTCATCGATATGAGAAGAAAACAGTCTTTGATATGGTATGATCCCCTCATAGTAGACTTAGAAAACAAAAAAAAGCTGCATAATCTTTAAAAATGATACCTATTTAGGTTTATTTAGCGTGCTTATTTTTAAGGACACAAAATATTTTAAGAGTTTTTTAGTTCAAATGAACAAAAATTCATTTTATTTCCGTTCTTAAGTTGATGGGCATGGGGTCACCATATCAAAAAAAGAAAATTGTACGTTTAGACACAATTTGGACACAGATTAGCCAGTTCCTTGTACGTTAAGGAACCGGCTAATTACTTACTTTCCTACTTTTTCATATAATTTTTCTCTCGTAATGGTCTTAGATTATTAAAATTTGTTTTTTCATTTAAGTTCCAAACATAATCACCTGTCAACGTAATATGCTCCCATCCAAGTTAAGATATATGTTGTAAATATTCTTCTGGAATGTCCATACATTTTGCACGTAAAGCATCTACTGCACGTGATATATATACCGTATTCCATAATAGAGGTTCAGTCGAGATACATGTAGTTTTGGGTCATTGGCTGTATTTTCTTTCCGTTATCAGATTACGGTGTAACAAAAAAGTGTTTTACTAATTATCTTACGAATTATTTTTGATACAGTATTTTGTACAGCTAGTTCAACGGTTAGGATATTTCATATTTTTAAATACAAAACTCGTCAGTTTTTGGATCATTATGTTTCTCATGTATGGCGAAATCCTGTTACAATAGTTAAGAATAAATTGGGTACAAATTGATAATGAAATGGGGAAAGATGCTAGATGAAAGCAACCGGAGTAACTAGAAAAGTAGATGAATTAGGGCGTGTAGTAATTCCAAAGGAACTTAGAAATACGCTTGGTATTAAAGAAAAATCACCATTAGAGATTTTTGTAGAAGGGGAAGACATTGTTTTACAGAAGTATCAGCCTGGTGGTGTTTGTGCATTAACAGGAGAAGTTTCAACTCATAACATAGCACTAGCAAATGGTAAAATAACATTAAGTCCAGAAGGTGCAGAATTATTACTAAAAGAAGTAGAACAGTATCTTGTAAAATAAGTGCTCCTTTCAAGGGGCTTTTTTAGTAAAGATATTTAAAATTTCACGTACCGTAATATTTAATAAAAAACAAGATACATAATCAATAGTCTACATTGAATCTTATGTTGAACTCATCTGCTAAATGGATGCTGTATTGTTAGTTTTGGATACATTTCTTGCGAAATATGTACTTAGACCAGTATTTCGATTTAAATGTGATACGATAGTTATATATTCGTTTTGCTAGTAAAAGGAGATGAGTGTCGATGAAAAACCACATAAAAGTAAATGGAAAAATCCTTCAAACAAATAAAAAATGGTCACATCTCAAGCAAAAACAAAAAGAACATATTTCTAATTGGTTACGTAGAGAATATACACAGTTTGTAAAAACACATCATAGAAAACCTAAAAAGTATGAACATGATGAGATTCTTCATGAAGTGATGAATCAAATACAGGAACGTGAAATTTGGATTCCTTATGGTGAAGTAAAAAAATATTATCTAAGCAAAATAGGAAGATGGTTTAGAAAAATAGAAAGTGAATGGGAATCACAAATATCTAACAGTGAAAAGCAACAAGTATTAGAAGAAAAGTAAATCCAAACAAACCAGGGGGCCATTTAATGTTTAATTTACAAGAAGATATGTATGAACAATTGAAAGAGAAAAAAGGGGAAGTTACTGTATTTTTAAAGAATGGGGTTCCAGTACGTGGGAAGATCCTTGCAACAGATAAATTTACCGTCCTAATGATGATTCATGGTAAACAACAATTAATCTACAAACAAGCAATCTCTACACTTGCTATATAAAAAATGATTGTATTATATAAAAGGAGAGGGATATATTGATTTTTTTATTTCGATTTGACATAAAGGATGCTGGAATGGATTTTATCTTAAACGAAAAAATAACTGAAGATATACTTGAAAATGGAGTGATACGATGAATAAGACGTATGATGTCATCATTACCGGTGCTAGATGTGCCGGCTCTACCCTGGCAATTTATCTTGCTAAGGCAGGTTTCCATGTGTTGTTAGTGGACCGAGCGAATTTTCCAAGGGACACATTATCAACCCATACCTTTTTCAATAATACTGTCGCTCTTCTTCGAGAAAACGGTGTCCTGGACAAGTTATTGGAAACAAATGCACCGCCGGTACGGGATATTAAATTTCAATTTGAGGATACCGTGATAGAAGGTCTCATCCCTGAGGTTTACGGAGAGGAAAGTTGTTATTGTATTAGAAGAACTTATCTCGATCATATTCTACTTGAACAAGCCAAATCCCAAATGAATGTAACTGTTTTAGAAGGATTTCGTGTGACGGATGTCATCCGTGATGACGAAACAGTGATAGGCGTGAAAGGTTTAGACGGCGACAACGAGAAACAAGAATTTTTAGCTCGCCTGGTAGTCGGGGCAGACGGCCGATCCTCTATTATTCGCAAGCTGGTAAAAAGTGAACTCAAAATAAGTATTCCGGCAACAGTCGGCATCTATTTCGGGTATTTCTCTGGATTTCGCCACGATAATGTCCCTAAATTTGAAGTATACAAGATAAAAGATAACACAGCCATTCTCTTTCCGACGAATGATGATTTATATGTAATTGTCGGCATTTTCCCATTAGAAAATAAGGAATTGATAGAACGGTTGAAATTAAATCCGGAAAGCTGTCTACGCAATTTCTTTACAGATAACTTTCCGAATACAACAATTGGGGCGCGCTTGAAAAATGCAGAACTAGTAGAACCGGTCAAAGGCATTCTCGGATATGATAATTACTGGTATAAAGGAATGGGAAAAGGATGGGCGTTGGTTGGAGATGCAGTTTGTTTTAAAGATCCTGGCATGGCGCAGGGTATCCATGATGCTATATGTGGAGCACGTATATTATCCAATATTCTATCAAAATATAAGGGACAATCCGATCAATCAAATCAAATGTCTGAAGAATATCAAAAGGCAATAGAAGATGAGTTTATGGTTCGGTTTCACATGGGATGCCAAATTTCGAAGAATGAACGCATATCTGAACAACAGGATGCTGTCAACAAGCTAATCAGTTCCCATCCAGAGGCTATAGAGAAGTTTTTAGGGATTTACAATTATGCAAACGAGCCCGCTGCTTTAGAAAAAGAACTCGCACGAATTATGCAATCGATCTAGCAATGATTTTAGAGATTAAGTGATTTAAGTACAAAAATAATTCACTATGAACCTCCCCCACTTACTCGCTTCCGCTTGAAGTGGGGATTTCTTAGCATCAACAAAGACAAGGTCCCATGAGAAGAGGATTTTCCATCTCCTCTCTGCACCTATGCAGGGACTCCTTTTCTTCATTTGACTAAGCAACTTCTGCACATGCAGAAGGGTGGGAACACACCGTCTACTACTTTTTGCTTACGCAATCCACAAATACTTTCTCTTCGTTTCTTCCGGGATATGACACATCTTTCCGTACAGTTCTTTTGCCAAAATGTTGCGGGCACCGTGAATGTCCCAGTGTTCTTCGTAGCCGCACACACAAACGTAGTTACGTGTCCGCACTTTCTGGCAACAAGGGCATGTTTGAGAAGTGTATGCTTCGTCTACGAGAAACAATAGAGGTACCTTTAGCAATCTAACCTATTTCGATGCTGGAGCCAGAGTGACTTCGGGTGATGTTACCTTGTCATAAAAATCTACGAATTTGTCACGATCGGCGCTATCACGGTAAGCCATGGCGACACGTGGATGTTCATTAAGTACACCAGAGATCATGTAAGGTATGATATAGCCTCACTCCCACTCTTGTCGCATTTCTAACAAGAGTATATCTTACTAGTGAATTCTGTATATATTATTATGTGGGGTACCGCCACATCGCTATCAAGCTAATAAAAAGAAATGCCCCCTAAAATGAAAAAATACGCTATTCATTCTGTAGAATCATAGGTGGTCTGACCCCATTTGGTGAGACAAAGAAAAAACACCTAGATAACATGTTTCCTATAAGCTATAGGTGACA
>NZ_JAAMNK010000054.1:0-17450 GCF_011066025.1 Bacillus sp. EKM202B
TAAAAATAAAAATTGACGTTTCACGTTGTTTGTTTCGTTCAGTTTTCAAAGAACTACTCGGTCGCTCATTTGCGACTCCCTTATGTTAACATCTTCATGTTTCAATGTCAACTAAGTTTTTTATTTCGTTTGTCGTTTTCTGCGTTATTGCATCGGCGACTTGTTCTATATTACACCTCTGTACTCTAATCGTCAACATGTTTTTCTAAAAAAATATAAAAAGGCGTATTCCTTTTAAAATACGCCTTTTTACCATAGAACATTCTATTCGTTTATTATTTTTCTATAATAGGTAACGCGACGATGAATTGAATAATACCATCCTCATATTCAGCTCGAATACTCCCCCCCTGCAATTCAACAATACTTTTCGCAATAGCTAATCCAAGTCCCGATCCTTCTGTTACTCTACTTCTAGATTGATCCTTCTTATAAAAACGTTCGAACAAACTCCCTAACTCTTCTCTCGTAAACTCTTCACTATGATTCGCAATTACAATTTGCACTTCCCGGCGCTGCCTTTGAAGAGAAACTTTTATCTCCCCATCATCTTTACTATACTTAATCGCGTTCATTAATAAATTATCAAACACACGAACCATCTTTTCTGAATCAACCGCTGCATAGGCACGTTCCTCAGGAAACTTCTTAACAAACGCAAGTCCATGCTCTTCTGCCTGCGGTACTAACTCTTCTATTAATTGCTCCAATAACTCATTTATACAAACCTCTTGTTTTTCTAATACAACTTGCTCATTTGTTAACTTCGTATACTCAAATAAATCTTCTATTAAATTCTTTAACTGCTCCGACTTCGTAAAAGCAATTCTCGTATACTCATCATGTTGTTCTTTATTTTCATATTTAGAATCTCGAAGTAATCGCAAGTAACCCATAATAGAAGTAAGTGGTGTACGTAAATCGTGAGATACATTCGTAATAAGCTCGTTCTTTTGCTTCTCTAATTTACGTTCCTTTTCTATATTATTCATAAGCTCTTCTGCCATATTATTAATATTCTCAGTTAAAGACGCAATCTCATCCTCACCCTTTTTCTCAATACGGTACGCTAAGTTGCCTTTTTCTATTTCCTTTACACCTTGTGCCATCGCTTCAATTTGCTTCATCTTTCTCTTTGTTATATAGAAGAAAGAGAAAATGAATACGAGTACACCAATTAAAAATGGGAATGGTCCTTCTACTTTATAATATACTACTTCCCCTTGAGGAATTCCGCTCACAAACATATATAAATTCTTACCTTCAATCGTAATAGGTGAGAAAGTAATAAATTCTTTTCTAGATCTTTCAATATCATTATTATTCGAATAATTGATAGCAAATGAAGTTGCATTACGAATTGTATTATGCAAATTAATTTGTTCTTCTTGCGCCTGCTTCGTTTTATACAAAACCTTACCACTCTCATCGGTAACTAATATTTTAAAAGCATCCTGCCTCTGCTCTAAATTTTCATTTTCTAGCTCTATCATACTTTGTACAGCATCTAATTTATTTGCATCAACCATCATTTCCGCTGTACTTTGTGCTTTACGATTAATTTGTTCCATACCATCTTTATAATTAATCTCAGCATGTCGACTAGCATCCTCAAAAATAGGAGCTACTATCTTCGTTGATACAAAGAGACCTAATAACGCACAAGCAGTAAACGCAGTAATAAGTTGAATTCGCACACTCCGTTTCACACTCTTCATTATTTTTCCAATTAATTCTCGAATTTTCCTAATATAAGTAAATGGATTAAATATCTTTTTCAATCTTATACCCCACTCCCCATACTGTTTTTATATATATTGGCTTCCTTGGATTCTCCTCAATCTTTTCACGCACTTTCCGAATATGAACCATTACCGTGTTATCCGACTGGAAAGATCTTTCGTTCCAAACCTTTTCATAAATTTGTTCCGCGCTAAAGACCATCCCCGGATTACGAACTAATAATTCTAAAATTGAAAATTCCCTCGGGGTCAGTTTCACTTCTTCTCCATCCACAATAACTGTATGAGTGGAGATGTTTATTTTCATCTCTCCAATTTCTAACTCGTCCTCATTTTGAATAGCAAAACCATTCATCTTCATATAACGACGTAACTGAGATTTAATTCTTGCGATTAACTCTAACGGATTAAATGGTTTCGTTACGTAATCATCTGCACCTGTTGTTAATCCTAAAATTTTATCCATATCTTGCGTTTTCGCAGAAAGCATAATAATTGGCATTTCTTTCGATTCTCTTACTTTCATACACATATGAATACCATCTACCTTTGGCATCATAATATCTAATACGACTAGATGTACTTCATTTTCTTCTAGTAAACGTAATCCTTCTTCTCCGTCTCCTGCTTGCAACACTTTATATCCTTCATTCTTTAAATAGATTGTAATAAGATTCCTAATTTCTTTTTCATCATCTACGACAAGTATTGTTTCGTGCGCCACAATATCTCCCCCATCACTTTTTTAATCCCTAACTTCTATTATAGGAAAACTTCTGAAGAAAAACGCTCGGAAATCCTTAAGATTTTCTGAAGACGCAAAAAAGGTCTAGACTCCCCTTAAGTCTAGACCTTTCAAAAAAACCCCTTTTATTTACGAACGTAGATGAAATATAGTACGAATAAAACTCCCATAACATACATAATTGGATGAATCTCTTTACGGCGACCACTTACTACCATTGTAATTGGATAGAAGATAAAGCCAATCGCAATCCCTGTTGCAATACTATACGTAAGCGGCATTGAAATGATCGTAAAGAATGCTGGTACTGCAATCTCGAATTTCTTCCAATCAATTTCGCCTAAAGATGAAACCATCAAGATCCCTACAATAATTAGTGCTGGCGCCGTTACAGCTGGTGTCACAACACTTAATAGTGGTGAGAAGAATAGCGCCAGCAAGAAGAATCCAGCTGTTACAACTGCTGTAAATCCAGAACGTCCACCCGCTGCTACCCCTGCAGACGACTCAATGTAAGACGTTGTTGTTGATGTACCTAGGATCGCACCGATTACAGTTGCAATTGCATCTGCGAATAACGCTTTTCCTGCACGTGGTAATTTATTATTCTTCATTAATCCAGCTTGATTCGCAACCGCTACAAGCGTACCTGCTGTATCAAAGAAATCGATAAAGAAGAACGTTATAATTACAATCCCCATTTGAATAGTGAAAATGTCTCCGAAATGAGTTAACGCAGCACCGAACGTTGGTTCTAGACTCGGTATCGCTCCCACTACAGCTTTCGGAGTATCAATCAATCCTGTTGCCACTCCTAAGATCGCTGTAAGAATCATACCGTAAAATACTGCACCATTGATTTTCTTAATCATGAAGATGATCGTAGTAACAACCCCAAAGATTGCTAGTAACGTTGTGCCCTTTGTTAAGTCCCCCAACCCAACAAGAACAGCATCATTTTTCACGATAATTCCGGCATTTTGGAATCCAAGAAAGGCAATGAACAATCCGATACCTGCTGCTACTGCAAACTTTAACTCCGATGGAATTGCATTAATGATTTTTTCACGAATACCTGAAGCTGTAAGAATAATAAAGATAATACCTGACATTAACGTTCCGGCAATTGCTGTTTGCCACGGAATACCCATCGTTAAAACTGCTGTATAAGCAAAGAACGCGTTAATTCCCATACCTGGGGCTAAAGCAATTGGATACTTTGCGAAAATACCCATAATTAACGAACCGATCGCGGCCGCTAATGCTGTCGCAACGAATACTGCACCTGGATCCATTCCTGTACCTGCTGGTAACCCTTTAACATTTCCAAGTGACAGCGTAGCAGGATTGACAAATAGTACGTAAGCCATAGATAGAAATGTCGTTAACCCTGCTATGAACTCAGTCTTATAATTCGTACCGAGCTCATCAAATTGAAAATAGCGTTTCATCCTACGTTTCCCCCGTTATATGATTACTCGCCGCATTTCACCCTAGCCCTCTTTTATCTATAAAAATAAAAAAGGCTTCCATTGCATATACATGGAAGCGTTCTATAAACAAAGACAAGTTTCCCCTCATCTTTATAAAAACGCCTCGTAGTCAAGCCATTTACGGTAGCTAGGTAGAAACTTTCGGGCCATATCCCCGATATTATACGACGGCATAATATTCACTTTTCGTTTGAATTACATACTCATATTAACTCTTGAAAGTATTTTTGTCAATTTAAAAACGAACAATTTTATAAAATTTCATATTTTTGTTCGTATTAATACTGAAAACAAAAAGATCCATCTATGCATGAGCAAAAGATGGATCTTTTTTATAATACTATTCCCACTCAATAGTTGCTGGTGGCTTACTCGTTACATCATACACGATACGGTTAACGTGTTTTACTTCGTTTACGATACGTACAGAGATTTTCTCTAATACGTCCCAAGGGATACGTGCCCAGTCAGCTGTCATACCGTCGATAGATGTTACTGCACGGATACCTACTGTGTAATCGTAAGTACGCTCGTCACCCATAACACCTACGCTACGCATACCAGGAAGCGCAGTGAAGTATTGCCAAATTTCGCGGTCTAAGCCCGCTTTAATAATTTCTTCACGTAAAATCGCATCAGATTCACGAACGATTTCTAATTTCTCTTCTGTGATTTCACCTAATACACGAATACCAAGTCCTGGACCTGGGAATGGTTGACGCCATACGATTTCATCAGGAATTCCTAATTCAGATCCTAATACACGTACTTCATCTTTAAATAACGTGTTTAAAGGCTCAATTAATTTGAACTGCATGTCTTCCGGAAGTCCACCAACGTTATGGTGAGATTTAATTGTTTGTGCAGTTGCTGTACCACTTTCAACGATGTCTGTGTAAAGTGTACCTTGTGCTAGGAAGTCCATACCTTGTAATTTAGAAGCTTCATCATCAAATACGTAAATGAATTCGTTACCGATAATTTTACGTTTTTGTTCTGGATCTTCTACACCTTTTAACTTGTTCATAAAGCGTTCTTGTGCATCCACTTTAATAACGTTCATATGGAAGCCTTCGCTAAATGTTTTCATAACGCCTTCTGCTTCACCTTTACGAAGTAAGCCGTGGTCAACGAAAATACATGTTAACTGGTCGCCAATTGCTTTATGAATTAATACTGCTACAACAGAAGAATCTACACCGCCACTAAGTGCGCATAGTACTTTTTTGTCTCCAACAGTTTCACGGATCTTCTCTAATTCTACTTCGATAAAGTTCTCCATGTTCCATCCTTCAGAACAACCACATACGCCGAATACGAAGTTTTTAATTAAATCGTTACCGTGCTCAGAGTGACGTACTTCTGGGTGGAATTGTACACCGTATAAGTTTTTCGCTTCATTGCTCATACCAGCAATTGGGCAAGACTCGCTTGTTGCGTCTACTACGAATCCTTCAGGTAAACCAGTTACTAAGTCACCATGACTCATCCATACAACTTGCTCTTCTGGAAGGTTCGTATATAATTTTGATTCGTTCTCTACTTTAAGAACAGCTTTTCCGTACTCACGGTGGTTTGCACGTTCTACTTTACCACCGAAGTGTTGTGTCATAAGCTGCATACCGTAACAAATACCGAAAATCGGTAATCCTAGTTCAAAGATTTTTTCATCACAATGTAATGCACCTTCACCGTATACACTATTTGGTCCACCAGAGAAAATAATCCCTTTTGGATTCATTGCTTTAATTTCTTCTGCAGTAATTGTATGTGGATGAAGTTCACTGTATACACCGAACTCACGAATTCGACGTGCTATTAACTGATTGTACTGACTTCCAAAATCTAAAACGATAATTGTATCGTGCTGCTTTTTCAAAATAATCACCCCAACGTTAGTTCTCGTATATAAATATTTTCACCAATTTGGCGAAAAGCATTACCAATATAATAAAAAAAGCCAGTCCTCCGCCTCTAGTCTCATAACAAAGAAAAGGCAGGGGTCTGGCTTTATAAAGAAAGATAGTCTCCGCTCTTTATAAATATAAGACACACTGCCTTCATAGTCAGGTTGTTTACGGTAACCCGGTAGAGACTCTCAAACCATATCATTGAGGATATATGAAGGATCGTTTTATATTATCTTCCTAGATTCTAACAATGAAGTGTCGATGTGGTCAAGAGAGAAAGCGACAAAATTCTACAGAAATTAATTTCTTTCCCACTAAAACACAAAAAACATTTCCATATAGAAATGTTTTTTGTGTTTTATCCTATTATTCAACTTTTTTCTGTTGTTTTCTACCCATTAATCGTGTAACACCATTTTTCATTACAAATACCCCGTATCCCACAAATAAAAAAATAACGGGCAAAATGTCAAAACGATACCTAGTTTGAACTTCGACAAACAAATGAATAACCACATATCCGCCAAACAAAATATATAAAAGAGGATATATTGAATCATTTCTTCTATATAATGAAATGGTACCAATCGCAAATATACAACATGTAATATACATAAGCCTTTCATATTTTGTCAGCATTTGTTGTAAGTGTGGTTTATTCAGTTCCCCCCACTCCAAAGCCCAACCAGGTGCATCATCAGGATTACTCCACATTTTTTCAACTTTCAATACAAGTAATTGACGAACTTTCTCTTTGTCCTTCAATCTGTCCTTGATCAAAGCAATGGAAGCATCATTTCTTTCCTTCCCAAGTTTAAATTGACTAAGGTAAACAACATCTGGCTGATTCCATCCACCAATCGAATCATAATTGAATCCCACAACAAATTTCCAATATGGCATTTGGTTCGACAATGGTTTTTTCGCTAATCCCGTGTTCATTAAGAAAATACTTACAATTTGCATCACTAGAAAATATACAATCACTATTCCCACTAATTTTTTTACGTAGTTTAACGTTTCTTTTTTTCTAAACGGAAGTATCTTATAAATTAATACATAAACAAAAACCGCCAATAAAAAGAAACTTCCTAACGGTCTCATAATATTTCCAATGCTTAACAGTAACCCTGTTAAACCCCAACCGTATTTAGTTGAAAAACCTTTTGTAATTAAAACATACAGTCCTAAAAAAAAGAAAAAGGTAGAAATATATTGATTTGTTAATACAGAGCTATAGATAATATTAGGTATGTAAAGCGCGTAAAATATTGCCGCAGTTCTCGCACTGTATTCATTAAAAATGGTTTTACCCATAAAATAAATAATCACGGCAGTACCTACGCTCCAAAAAATATTAAATAACTTCAATATAAACAGATGATTACCAAAAATTTTTATTAATATAGCCTCATAATATGTGAATCCCAATTGGTATGTCCAACTCATATAGTATTCATCTGTAATAAATGCAAAATTACCCTTTACAGCTTGTTGAGCACTTTCATACATTACAGAAAAATCCGAGATAGGTACTGTTTTTTCAAAAATGATCCATAACAACCTAATTGCAAAGGCTGTAACTATGAGAATGAGCAAAAATTGATTAACTGTTAAAAAACGATTTGCTAAAAATGATATTATTCCGAGCACCAAAATAGTTGCTACTATCTCCAGAATTAACACAGCGACCGAGGAATAGGTAGATTTCTCTATTTGAAATGAATTATAAAGTGTAATGACAAACATCGCCAAACCACATACTACTAATATTTTCGAAAAAATGTTTCTACCCAAATTTTCTTTAATCTGCATCATATACCTCACTAACTAGGCTACCGCCATCTTCTCTCATAGACAATAAGAACTAGGAGACTTATTATCTCGACTAAAAAATAAGAAAAATCCCTTTTGACTGTATCATAAATGTTAAAAGAATTATATATTCAATTGGAATTATATTGAATATTACCGTAATAAAAGAAGCTTGAATATTCCCCTCCATTCTCTCTCTAAACTTGCGACCTTCCAGAAACCTTTTATATACATCTTAACAACAAAAAAGACTACCTCCTTTTATCAAGGAAGTAGCCTTCTTCTAATTAACTATTTATACATTGAACAGCTTCACAGAGTGATGCTTATTACATCATTCCGCCCATACCGCCCATGCCCATGCCGCCCATGTCAGGCATTGCTGGTGCATTTGGTTCTGGCTTATCAGCAACTACAGCTTCAGTTGTTAAGAACATAGCTGCAACAGATGCTGCGTTTTGAAGTGCAGAACGAGTTACTTTAGCTGGATCTACGATACCAGACTCAAGCATGTTAACCCATTCGCCAGTAGCTGCGTTGAAACCAACGCCTACTTTTTCGCCTTTTAGACGCTCTACAACTACAGATCCTTCTAGACCAGCGTTGATTGCGATTTGACGAACTGGCTCTTCTAGTGCACGAAGTACGATGTTGATACCTGTTGCTTCGTCGCCTTCAGCTACGATAGAAGCTACTTTCGTGTATACGTTCATAAGTGAAGTACCACCACCTGCAACGATACCTTCTTCTACTGCTGCACGAGTTGAGTTAAGTGCATCTTCAATGCGAAGTTTGCGCTCTTTTAACTCAGTTTCAGTTGCTGCACCTACTTTAATTACCGCTACGCCACCAGCTAATTTAGCAAGACGCTCTTGTAATTTTTCACGATCGAATTCAGAAGTTGTTTCTTCTAATTGCGCACGGATTTGACCGATGCGAGCTTCGATTTGTTGTGTGTTTCCAATACCTTCAACTACAGTTGTGTTTTCTTTCGTTACAACGATTTTACCAGCGCGTCCTAAAGATTCAACTGTAGCAGATTTTAAGTCACGTCCTAATTCTTCAGTGATTACTTCGCCACCAGTTAAGATTGCGATATCTTCTAGCATTGCTTTACGACGGTCACCAAATCCAGGAGCTTTAACAGCCACTACATTGAATGTACCACGAAGTTTGTTCACTACTAATGTAGCTAAAGCTTCGCCTTCTACATCTTCAGCAATGATAAGAAGTGGTTTACCTTGTTGTACCACTTGCTCTAATACTGGTAAGATTTCTTGGATGTTAGAAATCTTTTTGTCAGTAATTAAGATATATGGGTTATCAAGAACAGCTTCCATTTTGTCAGAATCAGTAATCATGTAAGGAGATGCATATCCACGATCAAATTGCATACCTTCTACTACGTCTAATTCCGTTGTGAATCCTTTAGATTCTTCTAAAGTAATAACGCCGTCGTTACCAACGCGCTCCATTGCTTCAGCGATTAATTGACCTACTTCTTCGTCAGCCGCAGAAATAGCAGCTACTTGTGCGATAGAAGATTTACCTTCAATTGGTTTAGAAATCGCTTTTAATTCTTCAATTGCAGCAGTAACAGCTTTTTCGATACCTTTACGAAGACCCATTGGGTTTGCACCAGCTGTTACGTTTTTAAGACCTTCACGAATCATAGCTTGCGCTAATACAGTTGCAGTTGTCGTTCCGTCACCAGCTACATCGTTTGTTTTGCTAGCAACTTCTGCTACTAATTTTGCACCCATGTTTTCGAATGCATCTTCTAATTCGATTTCTTTTGCGATTGTTACACCATCATTTGTAATAAGTGGTGAACCGAATTTTTTCTCAAGTACAACGTTACGACCTTTTGGTCCAAGCGTTACTTTTACTGCGTTTGCAAGAGTGTCGACACCGCGAAGCATCGAACGACGTGCTTCTTCACTAAATTTAATATCTTTTGCCATAATAATTGACCCCCTTGGAATTTTTAAGATTTATATAATTAACCGATAACTGCTAAAATGTCACTTTCACGTAAAATCAAGTAGTCTGTACCTTCGTATTTTACTTCAGTACCTGCATATTTTGAGAAGATGATAAGATCACCTGCTGCTACCTCTAAAGCAACACGCTCACCATTTTCAAGCACTCGACCAGTACCTACTGCAATAACTTTACCCTCTTGTGGTTTTTCTTTTGCAGTGTCTGGTAATACAATACCACTTGCTGTTTTTTCTTCTGCTTGAACAAGCTCAATTACAACGCGATCACCTAATGGCTTTAGCATGAACAATAACCTCCTCATTGTGTTATGTAAATTTTTTATTAGCACTCGAGTCACCCGAGTGCTAACACACTTATAATAATAAATAATCTCAATTTCTTTTGCAAGTAAAAAAATCATAATTTTTTCGCAAATTACTATATATACTCTTCTATATAAAATCCTTCTTCTACTACCTTTACTATATGAATCGTTGTTTCCACTACTCGTATGTTACAATATGAAAGACACCCTAAGTTGTTTTCGCTACACACACAACTTTTTCCTGTCTTCTATTTTAATTTCCAATGCAGATTTACAAAAAAAAACATAATTCGAATGAAAGTTTATATCGTAGGTAGCATATTACATGTTATCCTGCCTTATCTCATACACTAGAGTTAGAAAGGATGGTTAAACCATTTGAAGAAACAATATTGGTGGATTATCGTTACATACATTTTAATGCAATTGTCGGGTATTGCCGGATTACCACTTCTTCTGAAAACCGGACTATACGATAATAGAGGATTTACCAACGAGGAAAAGTTTCAACTAATAACCGGACATTGGTCTATTATTAGCTTTTTCATTGCACTATGCGTTGTAATTTGGTTACTTAGAACAGATATTCGTGACAGGCATTTAGATGCAATGCGCTCTTCTGTTCCAGCTACAATCGGGTGGATTTTTATCGGGTTCTTCTTAGCAATCATCTCACAAAGTATTGCAGGTATGATTGAAATGTATCTATTAGGGATTACACCTGGATCTGAGAATACAGACCGACTTATGGACATCGCAAGAACGACACCTTGGTTCCTTATTGTTATATCTATAATCGGACCTATTTTAGAAGAAATCGTATTTAGAAAAATTTTATTTGGTACACTTTATAAGAGATTTAATTTCTTCGTTGCTGCTATTATTAGTTCACTCGTATTCGCAGCGATTCATTTTGATTTTACTCACCTATTGGTATACACTTCTATGGGGCTCGTATTCGCCTTCTTATATGTAAAAACGAAACGCATTATCGTTCCTATAGCAGCCCATGTAGCAATGAATACATTAGTTGCCATTGGACAGATTTTCATGAGCAATGAACAAATTCAAGAAATGATTAAAGAAGCTGAAAAAATGCAAGGCTTTATCGGAGGATTTTTTGTATGAGAAACTCACCATTGTTCATGGCTGCATTGTATTTCCTTCTCGGATGTATCTTTACACGTTTCGCCATTACGAACGTGACAGATACAATCTGGAATATGTGGACAATACTATTTGCAGTTATGGCAACAATTGATTTTAATTTGGCACTTCGCCTTATATTAGTGAAATTCACAAAGAAAAAACAATAATAAAACGCAGAGGTCACCTCCTCTGCGTTTTATTGTGGATAATTCTTTAAAAAGTAAACAAGCGTTTGTAGCTCTACAGCTAAATCAATATGATGAATTCTTATATTCTCTGACACATTTAAGCGTGCTGGTGTGAAGTTTAAAATACCGTGCACGTTTGTTTCTGCCAATCTATCGGCTACAGATTGCGCTACTGTAGCGGGTACTGTTAATATTGCCACTTGTATATCATTTGATAACCTTTCTTCTAATTCATCTAAATGATATACAGGAATACCCCCGATTTCTGTTCCAACTTTCTCTTCACTAACATCAAATGCCATTTCAATTTTTGTATTATTGTTTTTCGTGAAATTATAATGTAAGAAAGCGGTCCCTAAATTACCTACTCCAATAAGCGCTACACGTGTTATATCATCTTGATCGAGTGTTTCACGGAAAAATGATAATAAATAATTTACGTTATATCCATATCCCTTTTTCCCTAATGCTCCAAAGTATGAGAAATCTCTTCGAATAGTTGCGGAATCAACCTTTACCGCTTCACTCAATTCGGCTGATGAAACACGTTGCTTACCAGAAAGAGATAAGTTTTGGATAAATCGATAGTATAGAGGCAATCGTTTAGCAGTGGCTTGCGGAATTTTCTGCTGATCCATATAACCTCTCCTCTCTTCCTATCTTTATTCATATACTTGAATCGAATACAGAAGTTTAGTACTTATGAATTTCCTTGTATAATAAAGAGAAGAAGTATTCTCTCTTTATTTTAAACTATACACTATTTTTAGTATGATTGAGAAATATAAACATGGCAAAGTTAAGAAATTATTTGAGGTGAAAACATTGATTTTATTACAAGTAAACGGGCTTTCAAAATTATACGGTGCCGAAACGATTCTTGCAAACATAAAATTGGAAGTGCAAACGAAAGATCGTATCGCTTTAGTTGGACGAAATGGAGCCGGAAAATCTACATTATTAAAAATTATCGCCGGTGAATTATCTCATGATGGCGGCGAAATTATAAAACCGAAAGATGTCTCAATTGGGTACTTAGCTCAAAATACTGGATTAGAAACATCATTAACAATTTGGGATGAAATGCTAACCGTCTTTACACACCTACAGCAAATGGAGACAAAACTTCGAAGGCTAGAGCAAGAAATGGGAAAAGAAGAAAACTTTTCAAATGCCGCTACATATGAAGAATTATTAGCTGATTATGACCAATTGCAATTAGATTATAAAGATCAAGGCGGCTATCAGTACGAAGCAGATATTCGCTCCATTTTAAGCGGTCTTGGTTTCCCTGTTGAAACGCATCAGACGACAATTTCTACGTTAAGTGGCGGACAAAAAACGAGATTAGCTCTTGGGAAATTATTATTAACGAAACCAGACTTACTTATTTTAGACGAGCCTACAAACCATTTAGACATCGAAACATTAACGTGGCTTGAGCAATACTTACAAGGTTATCCTGGCGCAATTTTAATCGTTTCTCATGACCGTTATTTCTTAGATAAGCTTGTTACACAAGTATATGAAATTTCGAATAAAGAAAGCAGACGATTTGTTGGTAACTACAGTAAATATTTAGACTTAAAATCAGCCCTATACGAACAAGAAATGAAGCGTTACGAAAAGCAACAAGATGAAATCGCTAAACTTGAGGACTTCGTTCAAAAAAATATAGCACGTGCATCTACGACAAAACGTGCACAAAGCCGTCGTAAACAATTAGATAGAATGGAATTATTAACCAGACCATTAGGTGACTCTAAATCAGCCTCATTCCACTTCGATATTGAAAAACAAAGTGGAAATGATGTTTTACAAGTAAAAGATGCAACCATCGGTTATGATGAGGATCCTATTATTGAACATGTAAATATGCGCTTAACTCGGGGAGATAGTGTTGCCTTAGTTGGACCGAATGGAATTGGAAAATCCACATTATTAAAATCCATTGTGAATAAGTTACAGCTATTACATGGAGATGTTGCTTTCGGATCAAATGTATCTGTTGGTTATTATGATCAAGAGCAAGCTAACTTAACATCTTCTAAGCGCGTTTTAAATGAACTATGGGATGAATATCCGCTTCAACCCGAAAAAGAAATTCGCACTATATTAGGTAATTTTTTATTCACAGGGGATGATGTACTAAAACCAGTATCTTCTCTTAGTGGTGGACAAAAGGCCCAATTAGCTCTCGCAAAACTTATGATGCAAAAATCCAATTTATTAATTCTCGATGAGCCAACGAACCATCTTGATTTAAATAGTAAAGAAATTTTGGAGAATGCTTTAATTGATTATCCAGGAACTCTTCTATTCGTTTCACATGACCGCTACTTCATTAATCGCGTAACGACTACAGTTGTCGAATTATCAACAGAAGGTGCGCAAGAGTATTTAGGTGATTACGATTACTATGTGGAGAAGAAAAATGAAATGATTGAACGCGCAGCATTTGAACAACAAGAACAGCAAGAAAATCAGGCACCTGTTCAAAAAACTGTAGCTCAAGAAAAATTAAATTATCTCGAAGAAAAAGAGCGTAAACAATTAGAACGTCAACGCACTCGAAAAATCGAAGAACTAGAACAAAACATCGTAAGCTTAGAAGAAGAAATTGCTACGTTAGAGGATCAGCTTTGCTTACCAGAAATATATGCAGATTATGAAAAGGCTAGTGAGATTACAACGAAAAAACAAACATTACAAGAACAACTTGAAGCCTGTATGGCAGAATGGGAAGAACTGCATATATAAGCTAATTTAAACAAAAAGGATGTCTCATCAGTCGAGGATTTTTGACTAGATGACATCCTTTTTATTTCCCTTTAGAATCAGTTTCGTAGTACATGAAATTATATCGACGATTTTTTGAATGCACATACCTTAACTTAAAATATATAAACAATTCGACAAGAAACATCGTTTTCCCGACAAAGATTGACAATTGCAGCAACCAATATGATAAGAGGAGGATTTTTCAAAAGTTTTTTAGGATATCTTCTCGTTTTTATTTCCCGAAAAAGAATTCATTTAAAGGTCAGACTTCATCCGTTTTATCCACAAGGTTATACACATATCCACCTTTATAAAATAAACATCAAAATAACTTTTCCACATTATCCACATTTAACAAAAAAGTTATTAACAGTTTATATACACAATAAAACCCACATTATCAACAGATAATATGGGTTTTATCCACAAGCTGTGGTTAATTTTGTGTATAACTATGCTTCAATATCTAAGCCTGGGTTTGCATTTAAAGCTAATGTCGCACGTTTTCCTTGTTCGTATGCAATTGTACCTGCAGCTGCAATCATTGCTGCATTGTCTGTGCATAAAGATAACGGCGGGATAATTAGCTCTATATCTTCTTTTCGTGCAAACTCTTCTTCTAGACGTGCACGAAGCCCTTTATTAGCAGCTACTCCACCAGCAAGAAGCAATTGCTTTACATTATACGCTTCTGCTGCACGAGATGCTTTCGTTACAAGTACATCAATTACACTCTCTTGAAAGCTTGCTGCTAAATCTTCCGGTGCAATTTCTATACCACGTTGTTTTGCGTTATGCACAGTGTTGATAACTGCTGATTTCAATCCACTAAAGCTGAAATCATACGAATCGGGTTCTAGCCATGCACGAGGCAAATCAATTGTTGGCTTCCCTTCATGCGCAAGGCGATCAATATGAGGACCACCTGGATACGGCATAGATAGCGTACGAGCTACTTTATCATATGCTTCTCCTGCTGCATCATCTCGTGTTTCACCAATCACTTCAAATGAACCATGTTCTTTCATATAAACAAGTTCTGTATGTCCACCAGATACAACAAGTGATAGTAGTGGGAATTGAACTTCTTTTACTAAACGATTCGCATAAATATGGCCAGCAATATGATGAACACCAACTAGAGGAATATCATGTGCAAAGGCTACCGCCTTCGCTGCATTTACTCCTATTAAAAGTGCTCCTACTAAACCGGGTCCCTCTGTTACAGCAATTGCATCAATATCCTCGAAAGTTATATTCGCTTCTTTTAAAGCTTCTTCTAACACAACTGTAATTTCTTCTACATGGTGACGGGATGCAATCTCTGGTACAACCCCGCCAAAACGCTTATGACTTTCAATTTGTGATGCAACGACGTTCGCAATGATTTGCGTTCCATTTTTAACAACTGCTACTGCTGTTTCATCGCAGCTTGTTTCAATACCAAGTATAATCGTATTTTTTTCCATTATATATTCACCCACATTACAAGACCATCTTCCTGATTGTCTGCATAGTATCGTTTACGAATTCCACCATTTTGAAATCCGTATTTTTTGTATAACTGCTTTGCTACTTCATTTGATACGCGTACTTCAAGCGTCATTGTTTTTACCCCTAGTTCTTTCGCTACGGAAATAACTTCTTTCAATAGGGCATCTCCTAACTTTTGACCTCGGTATTCTGGCAAAATAGCTATATTTGTGATATGTGATTCATCAATAATTATCCACAATCCACAATACCCGATTACAAGGCCATCTTTTTCTAGCACAACATAATGTGCATGTTCATTCATCGTTAATTCACGTTGAAAGGCATCTGCAGTCCAAGGAGTTGAAAAAGATGCTTCTTCAATAGCTACAATTTGAGCGATATCATCGAGTTCCATCTTTCTAAATATCATATCCATCTTCTGCAAGCTCCTACTTGTTTTGACTTTCTAACCACTTTGTTTCAGCTTCAGCTAAACGAAGGTAACTAGGAACAAATGAATGTACATCTTGTTCCTCTTTTTGTAACCCTAAGAAAGCTAACTCACTTGGTCTTGGGTTATTTTTAGTGAAAGGAGCAAATACAGCTTGATTGCCTAAATGTTCTATAATTGTTTCTTTATGCAATTTAACATCGTTACCGATAAATAAAACAGGCTGTCCTTTATCTTTTAACATTTGCAACCAGTCTACAATAAGAATAATTCGATCTTCTTCTATTGAAGTTAACTGCTCTCCTTCATATGTATATAATCCAGTATAAATTTGTCCACGTCTTCCATCAAATAAAGGACAAATTAACCCACTAAAGTTAGCACCGTTTGCAGCTACTACTTCTAAACTTGATACACCTACGATTGGTATTTGAAGTGACCAAGCTAATGTTTTTGCCGCTGTCACACCTATGCGAACTCCTGTATATGATCCAGGTCCAGCAGCCACAACGATTTTAGTTAATTCTTTTGGTTTTACACCACATTCTTTTAATAGTTGCTCTACAGCTGGCATAAGGCGTACAGAATGGTTTTTTGTTAAATTTGTAATGATTTCCCCAATTACGTTTTCTTCCTCAATAAGGGATACACCCATTACGTAATTTGAAGTATCAATTGCTAGTACTTTCATCTTGTAATAGCTCCTCACATAATCTAATATAACGGTCTCCAACTGGCTCGAGTACAATTTTCCTTGTGTCATCTCCAGCATGGAATAAACTAATTTGTAACTTTTCATTCGGTAAATATGCTTCTATCAAATGAGCCCATTCTACTACCGTAATTCCTTCACCATAGAAGTACTCATCAAAACCTAAGTCTTCTTCACTTTCCGCTAAACGATACACGTCCATATGATATAACGGCAATCTTCCTTTATATTCTTTAATAATGTTAAAGGTAGGACTATTTACAACTCTTTTCACGCCAAGACCTTTTGCTAGCCCTTTTGTAAAAGTCGTTTTACCAGCTCCAAGATCTCCTTCTAAAATAATTACATCTTGTGCCCGGGCAAGTTCACCTAGTTTTTCTGATAATCTTTGTGTTTCCTCAGAAGATTTTGTTGTTACTTCATATTTACTCACAGACTTCACCTACTTTACTCACAATGTTCTCTGCTCTTTATTATACAGGTTTTGAATATATAAAAAAGTCCTTAGGAGTTGTCCTAAGGATAGTTTGACTGTCTTTATTAGTTTTTTGTTAAAACAAATAAAAAAATACGAAACAACTTGTTTCGTTCTTTTCTTTATATAAAATGGCGGTCCCGACCGGGGTCGAACCGGCGATCTCCTGCGTGACAGGCAGGCATGTTAACCACTACACCACGGG
>NZ_JAAMNK010000055.1:0-17224 GCF_011066025.1 Bacillus sp. EKM202B
TGAGTCCATATCAATATCGAACGCAGGTTGTTTAATTGTGTTTTTTAAGTCCTGTCTACTTGACAGGGATCACTGCACATCAAAGACAGTCTTCTTCTCATATCGATGAGATTTCCGTCCGTTTTTCTGTAGCAGGTGGAATAGGCGGATTAGAACCTTTGTTACTTCTTGGGTGTTTTTCTGTATAGCTTGATACAGAAGATATAAATAATCTTGGATCATTCCTATTGCCTTATATTCGCTTAATTCTCTTTTTTTCTTTTGTAAAAGAAGTTGACGCATTTTAAACATAGTAGAGGAGCACAGGAAAATAGCGATTAGCTTTCCATATAGTTGGCACTCTAATCGTTCTTGTTTTACATTACGATAATGATCTATTTTGAAGAGTGATTTCCACGTTTTAAAGACAATCTCTATTTGCCAACGCAAAGTATATAACTCATGTACCTGTTCCATCGGAACCCATTCCCAAGGTGTATTCGTCACGTACACGTTTAATCCCGCTACAACTTTACTTTTCTCTGAGTACGTTCTATTTTTGGATTTTTCTTTTTCCGCGATCGTCGCTCGTCGTTTTTGAAGTTGTTTTTCTGTTAATCGATTAAAAATAACACGCGCAAACAGCTGTTGTTTATCACCAATATAGGCATGTTTTAATTCAAATGTTTCTCCGGGCTGTAGTTGGTTTAGAAGCTGTTTCACATCGATTTGTATGTATTCCGATTGTTTCTTAATAGCACCATTTTTAAAGTATTCTGGATCTGGATTTTTCACATATACATTCGTATTTAATTTTAAACGAGAAATATAGTATGTACCTCGTTGATCCATTTGATCTAAGTCTTCCAATGAAAAACAACCCAGATCACGAATACATAAATCTCCTGGTCGTAAGGTATCTAAGCACTCTGTACCAAATGTTTTGTCATTATTTTTCCCTGGTCCAACTTGAAAGTTAAGAAATCCCCCACTGTGCAGATCGTATTCTAATTGAATTTTAATTCCGGCTGTTTGGGCACAGCCTCCAGAGCCAGGATATACTTTCTCTAAAGCATTTGGCACTTGAAATATGGTGGCATCTAGGATACGGATTCGCCCAAAATAAGAGAAGAGATGGTTAGAAATTTGTGTTTGTTCACAGACTTTTTGTTGTAACAGTAAAGAAAAAATGTGTTGTAAAAATAAAACTGCCTTTGTGTTTAAGCGTTTATTTAAGCCCTCAGGGCTGAGTAAAGTGCCTGTCGCAGCATGAAGCCTACTACATAATCGTACTAAGGGATCACTTGCAACTCGTTGACTAATCCAGGTACAAATAGTGGCTAAGTCTGAGCCAGAAAACTTACGTTTTCGCTTTACAAACCCAAGTTCTCTTGCAAGTTCTTCTAAAAATACAGGTGTCACATATCGTTGTAATTCCTCTGCAAATGATTGTAGTTCATCTTCAATCGAGAGATTCATACAAAAACATCATCCTTTCTATGTATTTCTACAAAAAGAATAACGTTTTTTTCGTTATAGGAATACAGATTTATCTTAACTTGATCGGCATGTAAGGTGAGCCTTTATAAAGTAGTTTAATTTAAAGAGCTTTGCAACAGAATAAACGAGAATCTAAAACAAAATAATTCTAGACAGCCCCTTCAAGGTAGTGTAATATGAAGTTAACTTCACATGAAGTAAACTTCATATATGGCTGTGTTAGGAGTGATTTGTTTGAAAAATAGATTGAAAGAGCTTTATTTATGTTCGTTTGCAATTATTGCAATGGGTCTTTTTGAAATAATTTACGATCATACTGAAGCTGAGTTTGCTGAAGGATTTTATTTGGGAAATTTAAAGATACTTACGGGAGTATTGCTTTTAATTTTTGCTTTAGTTTCTCAAACTAAAAATAAAACTAATCGTAAACAGTTAGAAAGAGAGCTATCAAAGGAATATGATGAAAGGGATGATTTAATAGAAGGAAAAGCTGCACATTTTACCATAAGTATTCTTATGGGTATGAGTATTCTTATGATGTTTCTTTCGAAATGGATTATCATTCCTATTAATATGGGGCTATTTCTCATTATGATATGCTGTCTAATTACCAATACATTAGCTAAAAAATATTATAATAGTTTTCTTTAATTAGGAGATTTCTATGAAAAATAGAATAAAAGAGTTGCGTTTAAAACATGGGATAACACAACAAGAGTTAGCTGATAAAGTATTTGTATCTTCAAGAACCATTATTTCATTAGAAAAACAAAAATATAATCCATCTGTTTTATTAGCCTATAGAATATCTGTGGTTTTTAAGTTATCGATTGAAGAAGTTTTTATATTTGAAGAAGATGGCTAATTGTAGTATGCAAATACAATTGAAGAGAAAGAATCAAACAATATAGCAAAATACAACAAATGAATAGAGGTAAATATATTATGATGTTAAAACTATTATTTATATTTTTTGGGGTAGTCTTAGTATTATGGGGTACATATAAAATGAAAAAAGATGATGCATTTGTAGGAAAAACGCAAACAAGAAAAAATATTTTCAATCTCTTACTTTTAGGAGAGGCGTCTGGACTTGGGCAATTTTTAGGTGGAATACTGTGTATAATTTTAGGGATTGTATCTTTAATTATTAAGTAATTGGTGAAATTAAGGAGTTGAGCTGTGTTTAAAAGCTTAGCTCCTTTTGTAGTTTGCGAATAATCGATAAAGCAATTACTCTTGATTGAAACAATTTATGCAGGGATATGGTCATTAAGAAAAGCAAATACCCCAAAACGAGAAAATCGGCATCTCCAGGTGCAAATGTACATTTTTTTGTTTTGGGGTATTTATAAAATGCTTAAGTTGATGGGCATGGGGTCACCATATCAAAAAAAGAAAATTGTACGTTTAGACACATTTTGGACACAAATTAACCGATTCCCTGTACGTTAAGGAACCGGTTATTTATTTTACTGCTTTTTTTATAAAGTTTTTATCTCGTAATGGTCTTAAATGATTAAAATTTATTATTTGTTGATTTATTATTATCTTTTTTTACAACTTTGTAAGCGATCCAAATAAATAAATTACAAATTATCAGTCCGATAAAAGCTGGTAAAACGATTGATATTCCTGAACCATCACCTGCATATAAACTCCATAGAACTTTCAATATAGCAATTAAGTTAATGACAAGTATTCCATGCTTCCAAGAGTGTTTCCAAAACGCATATGCTAAAGCAAACATTGTCACTGGAACCAATGAAGACAACGCAACCTTAATAAGATTCCACTCACCAAATAAATAATCCATTTCCATTTCCAAAAAGGCTTCCACTTTTGGATTCCCCGTTATAGGTTTTGGAAACCAAAACATACTTGTAGCTAATGCAATTAAAGTAATTATTATCCCTTTGATATTTCTTTTATAGGAAAAATAGCAAAAAGGTAATAAAAATAGTGGACGAATATACTAACTTAGGATATTTTGATGTCTTTCAAACGCCCAAGTAAAAAAATCATTAAGAAAATCCACAGATAATCAACTCCTAATCGAAGTTATATTGATATTGGATCTAAAATGAAGTATAGCCGATTTAATGTTAGCATATTTTTAAACATGTATTTGTAGAAACATGTAAGTGTCTGTTGATATAGAAATACTCCAGGTTATTTTTGGTCTTTTTATAGTATAGAAAGACTTTAAGGGGTACGGCAAGATTCCTTCTTTTTGGAGTCATTCACAAATTTATAACAAGAGGTAGTTCAAATAGTTAATTAACTACTTGAACTACCTCTTCGTTTTACCTAGCTTAAGTACAGAAATGATTCTAATTTAACCAATTGAGATTTTTTCTTCTGCATAACGTATCTTATTATGCTCATTTTTAGCCATAGCAAGCGCAAATGCCATCGTTAATGGTCCTAATCTTCCAATAAACATCATGATTGTAATCAAAATACGTCCTACAGGAGTAAGGTCTCCTGTTAATCCAGCGCTAAGTCCAACTGTCCCAAATGCAGAAACTGTTTCAAATAAAATTTGAGAGAATTCAGCATGTTTTTCAGTAATTGTTAATAAGAAAAATATAATAAAGATAAACATAACCGCTGTCGTAGCAATGGCGATTGCTCGATTCACTAAATTTTTTGGAATTCTTCTTTTAAATATATGAATATCCTCTCTATTTCTTATGATTGCTGCAATGGATAATAAAAGCAGGAATGCTGTTGTTACCTTAATTCCACCACCAGTTGATCCAGAAGATGCTCCGATAAACATTAATGCTATTGTATAGACTTGAGAACTCATTGTCATTTGCCCAATATCAATGGTGTTAAATCCTGCTGTCCTAGGAACAACACCTTGGAAATACGATGCCCATATTTTATCATCAAGCGACAATGTTCCTAATGTTGCAGGGTTATTGTATTCTAAACATAAAATAATAATGGAACTTATGATGTTAAGAAACAGTGTGGCTACTAAAACAAGTTTGGTATGTAGTGAGAAATCTCTGATTTTTCTTTTCTTAATTACATCTAAAATCACAATAAAACCGATTCCACCACTTATAAATAGAAACGTAATTATTATATTGACTATAGGGTCTCCTACCCATTTACTCAAACTATCTGGTTCTAATCCAAATCCCGCGTTATTAAATGCTGAAATGGTATGGAATATCCCGTAATATATTGCTTTTGGCCAAGGCATTTCATATGACCATCGAATCGCTAAAACAGTTGCTCCAACTAATTCAATGACAAGTGTAATCAAAATAATTTGTTGCACTAATTTTATAATCCCTTGCAAAGACAAGGAATTAATAGCCTCCTGAAGTAACAGTCTCTTCTTTATCCCAATTTTTTTCCCTAAAATAAGAAACATCAGAATCCCACTCGTCATAAATCCCCAACCACCAAGCTGGATAAGGATAAGCAAAACAATTTGTCCAAATACAGTAAATGTACTTCCTGTATCAACTACTGCAAGTCCTGTTACACACACAGCCGATGTCGCCTCAAAAAGGGCATCAATAAACGATAAATGATGACGATCTTGAGTGGATATAGGTAACATGAGTAAAAAGGTTCCAATTAAAATTAAGCCTAAAAAACCTAATACTAAAATATGTGCTGGATTTAGTTTGAAGAATAGGTTTTGTCTTTTGAAAATTTTATGAACCAAAATAATAACTCCCCTCGAATGGTAAATGTATATGTATGATTAAGATTCCCATAAAAACAATATCATATAAAGAACAACAGTGTGAGATAAATTAAAAAAGTCCTCTTTTCACTTGCCAACTAAAAAGAGGACTTTTCACAGATAGGACTTGCTAAAATAGATTGCAAAAAAGTTAGATTTAGATGGTAAATGGCTACCTAAAACACCTAACAACCAGTATTTTTAACACATGCATCTAAAATAGAAAAAGAGTTACGAAAAAGAAATATTACAACGTTTGGAGATTCAGCTCAGACACGTGCATATCTTGGCTGTCTTCTTCCTTTATCATGTTCTTGAACAACATGGCTGGGAATCACCAGACATAAACGCATTACCAACAGGAAGAGAAATTGTAGAACAATACTTACAACCGCTTGCGAACCTTCCAGAAATTAAACCATTTATCCATTTGAATACTAAAGTACTATCTATAGGTAAGAAAGATACAGATAAAATGAAAACAACGAATCGTGAAAAAATGCCATTCATGATCTATAGAGAAAAAGAAGGTGTACTTCAAGTTTATGAAGCTAGAGCGATATTAGATGCTTCCGGTACGTGGGGAAATCCAAATCCGGCAAATTCTAATGGTATCTGGTTGAAAGAAGAGCAATCCCTTAACGAGCACATTTTTTATGGTATTCCAGATATATTAGGAAACGAACAAAAGCGATATGCCAATAAGCATGTAGTTGTTGTTGGAAGTGGTCATTCTGCAATCAATGCTTTATTGGAGTTGGCAAAATTAAAGGAATCCTATCCAGGGACTAAGATTGTATGGATTATGAGAAAGCAACTTGTGGAAGAAGCATACGGGGGAGAGGAAAAAGATGCTCTTGAAGCACGCGGAACCTTAGGTAGCCGCATTCATCAATTGGTTGATGAAGGAATCGTGGAAGTAATGACACCATATAAAATTCAATACGTAGTTAGTACAAAAAATGGAATGGACATTGTAGGTCATCAAGATGAGGAAGAAATAAAAATTACAGATATCCAAGAGATGATTGTAAATACAGGAAATCGCCCTAACTTATCTATGATAAGTGAAATACGTACTTCTATTGATACTGCTACTGAAAGTGTAGGGGCTTTAGCACCACTAATCGATCCTAACCTTCATAGTTGTGGCACTGTTCGCCCCCATGGTGAAAAAGAGCTTCGACACCCAGAGAAAGATTTCTATATTGTAGGTTCAAAAAGTTATGGAAGAACGCCTACATTCCTTATGGCGACAGGCTATGAACAAGTTAGATCTATAGTTGCTTACCTTACTGGTGATTATGAGGCAGCTGAAAAAGTAGAACTTGATTTGCCAGAGACTGGTGTTTGTAGTGTGAATTTAAAGCCTAATAAAGTAGATGATTCATGTTGTGGTACAGAATCTTGTTGTTAAGGAGACTGACTGTAAGGAGTAGTAATTTATATTACGCCTCCTTACAGAAGAATTAAGTTTGAAAGGAGAACACAATAAAATGATTATTAATCATGCGGGTAATTTAAAAAAAGACTATTTTTTATCCTATATAAGGTTAATAATGAATGCCCACCAATGTAATGTTGAAAATGCAAAGGATTATGTTTTTCAAAGTATGTTCAGACTCGAAAAAAACAGTTTAGGAAAGAAGACTTATCAGAGTTTCCTTGAAGCGTATCAAGAATTGAAACAATCTAATTAAATAAGTAAATCAGAGGTGGGATAAAGATGAAAGAAATATTAGATTCCATTGTAATTGGAGGAGGGCAAGCTGGTCTTGCGTCTGGTTATCACCTTCAAAAAAAAGGATTACAGTTTTTAATATTAGAAGCGAGTGAGAGAACAGCTGGGTCTTGGCCTTACTATTATGACAGTCTTAAATTGTTTTCTCCCGCACGTTTTTCATCGTTACCTGGTATGCAATTCCCAGGTCATCCTGATGATTATCCCACGAGGAACGAAGTAATTGATTACTTGCAAAATTATGTGGACAATTTTCAGCTACCAGTTATGTTAAATCAGCGAGTAGAATCTGTAGAAAAAGCAGATGAAATATTTAAAGTTCTAACAGGGTCTGGAGAGATATTTCAGACTAGAACTTATTATAAATGCAACTGGTTCTTTTCACAGTCCGTCTAATCCGATAATAAAGGATCAAGAGAAATTCAAGGGGAATATTATACATTCCGCTATGTATCGGAGTCCGAATCATTATATTAATTAAAGAGTAGTGGTGGTGGGGCGGAGAAATTCAGCTGTCCAAATTGCGCTCGAACTAGCCGATGTAAGTAAAGTATCTTTAGCTGTACGAAAGCCTGTTCAACTTATGAAACAAAAAGTGTGGGGGAAGGACTTACATTTTTGGCTTAAGGTATTAGGCATAGATACCTTTCCGTTTTGGCGATTTGGAAAAACAGCACCGAGTTCAGGTGGAGTCATCGATTTAGGTGATTACAAGGAACGATTAGCTAGGGGGAATCCAGATCAAAGACCTATGTTTACATCTTTTTACACTGATGGTGTAGTTTGGCCTGATGGGAAGAAGGAGCCAATCGATACGGTCATTTTTGCAACGGGCTATCATCCTAATCTCTCTTATTTCAATTCTATTGGAGCACTGGACTCAGAAGGAAGACCTATGCAAATAGCTGGTGTAGGTACAGAAGTCCAAGGGGTATATTATGTTGGTTTGGAAGGTCAAGGTTCGTTTTCTTCTGCAACATTAAGGGGAGTTGGGGAGGATGCTAAATTTGTTGTGAGAAAGCTAATAAACTACTTAAAAATATGAGGTGAATAAGGGAGAGAGAAATATGGGGATTAGAAAAGCAACCGAACAAGATGTACAAGAAATTATGAATATTTATAATGAGGGTATTGAGGATCGTATTGCAACTTTAGAGACAGAAATAAAAACAGATAAATATGTGATGGAATGGCTGTTTAAAAGAGAAAATAGATATTCGGTAATTGTTATGGAAGAGAATTCACATATTGTCGGTTGGGCTTCCATCAATCCATATAGTCATCGATATGCTTATCGAGGGGTAGGTGAACTATCTATATATATAAAGAGAGAATATCGTGGTAAAGGTTTGGGACAGAAATTACTTTTTGCTTTAGAAAAGACCGGACAGCAAAATGAATTCTATAAATTTGTTTTGTTTACTTTTTCTTTTAATAATCTAGGTCAAGGCTTATATCGTAAAATGGGTTATCGTGAAGTAGGAGTGTTTAAAAAGCAGGGAATAATGGACGGCGAGCATGTAGATGTGATGATCATGGAAAAATTGTTATCTGCAGAATAAATAAAACTGTAACTGAAATTTAAATGGTAAAGGTATTTACACATTAGATGAGTATGTGAATACCTTTATAACGCAATTATTTACATATACATCGAATCCTTAAGTATAGTTCTTAAATCCATATTAGAATTAGTAGGGGATTTATAAACTTTATCACCCTTTATATAGACATATAATTATTTACTTATGATATGATTTTAAAAAATACCTAAGAATTATCTATTAAAAAATGGGGGGATAGGATTGTTAGATCAATTGCTAATTGTAGGTATATATCTTTTGATAATTTACATGTGTTCATATGTTACGCTCGAATATCGAAAAAATAAAATTAGTAAGCAACATTTTCTGATATGGTTGATATTTATCTTTTTAACAGGACCTATAGGATTTATCATTTATATCTTTTGGGATAAGAAAAAGAGCACAAATTTTAAAAAAGGAAATCGAATGTAAAGGTTCTGTAAAGGTGAGAGTTTTCAGTTGAACATATAAGCAAATAGTTATATACTTATTTTGAAAGTGAGAATAAGTTAATTTGAAGGAATAATACGTTTTATTTTTACACAACACATAAGCATATGCTTATGTAATTATAACTAGGTAGGTGTAGATATGGAAAAAACAGTTGTAGAAGTAACAAGAGCATCCCAATTACTGAAATTATTAGGAGATAAAACAAGATTAACAATTGTATCAATCCTTAAACAACGTGAATGCTGTGTATGTGAACTTCTTGAAGTATTTGATATGAGTCAACCTTCTATCAGTCAGCATCTTCGAAAGTTGAAGGATTTAGGTTTAGTGCAAGAAGAGCGTAGAGGTCAGTGGATTTATTATTCTTTAAATCAAGCAAGTGATTTATACACGCTTTTAGAAGATATTTTAGCACATATACCAGACCAAACAGAGAAAATTAAACAAATTGTGAAGAGCAATCCTACACTCCGGTGTGGTTGTTAATAAATAGTTAGAAAGGGAAGTGAGAAGAATGAACAACACGGGGAAAAAACGTCTATCTTTCCTAGATCGGTATCTAACCCTTTGGATTTTTCTCGCAATGGCAGTAGGGATTGGAGTTGGATATCTATCACCTGGATTCGTTGATGGAATGAATAGTTTACAGGTAGGCACAACGTCTATTCCACTTGCGATTGGCTTAATTTTAATGATGTACCCACCACTCGCTAAAGTACGCTATGAAGAAATGGGACGCGTTTTTAAAGATGTAAAAGTATTAGTATTATCACTGGTACAAAACTGGATTATTGGTCCTGTTTTAATGTTTGCTTTGGCTGTTATATTCTTACCAGATAAGCCAGAATATATGGTGGGCCTAATCATGATAGGTTTAGCTCGTTGTATTGCGATGGTTATCGTATGGAATGACTTAGCGAAAGGTGATACAGAATATGCGGCAGGATTAGTAGCATTTAACTCTGTATTCCAAATGTTATTTTTCTCAGTATATGCTTATGTGTTTGTAACAGTTATTCCAGAATGGTTAGGAATTGAAGGTGCTGTTGTAGATATAACAATGGCAGAGGTTGCAAAATCAGTGTTTATATATTTAGGAATTCCATTCATCGCAGGAATGCTAACACGCTTGATTTTTGTAAAAACGAAAGGACGAGAATGGTATGAAAAAGTATTCATTCCAAAGATTAGTCCAATTACTTTAATCGCATTACTATTTACAATCATTGTGATGTTCTCTCTAAAAGGAGAAGTGATTGTTAGCGTACCATTTGATGTTGTACGTATTGCAATTCCATTACTCATTTATTTTGTAATTATGTTCTTTGTCTCTTTCTTTATGGGCAAAAAAATCGGTGCAAGTTACGGAGTATCAACAACATTAGCGTTTACAGCTGGTAGTAATAACTTTGAATTAGCGATTGCAGTAGCTGTAGGTGTATTTGGAATTCAGTCAGGTGCAGCGTTTGCAGCAGTTATCGGACCTTTAGTCGAGGTTCCAGTTATGATAGCACTTGTAAATGTAGCACTTTGGTTCCAGCGTAAATACTTTCAAACACAACCCAAATAAATATTCATAATAAAGGTGGAATTATCATGGAAAACAAGAAAACAATTTACTTTTTATGCACAGGAAACTCATGTCGTAGCCAAATGGCAGAAGCTTGGGGTAAAAAATATTTAGGTGACAAATGGAATGTACTTTCTGCTGGTATTGAGGCACACGGAGTAAATCCGAATGCAATTAAAGCAATGAAAGAAGTAGACATTGATATTACGGACCAAACATCTGATATCATTGACCGTGACATTTTAGACAAAGCAGATTTAGTTGTAACACTTTGTGGTCACGCAAATGATGTATGTCCGACAACACCACCACATGTAAAACGAGTTCACTGGGGATTTGATGATCCAGCTGGTCAAGAGTGGGCTGTATTCCAAAAAGTTCGTGATGAGATTGGTGAACGTATTAAAAAGTTTGCTGAAACAGGAGAATAATTGAAAACAAAATAAGCCGAGAATTTTTTCTCGGCTTATTTTATAAAGAAGGGGAGAAATCAGAGATGAAAAAAATTGAAATTTTTGATCCTGCAATGTGTTGTTCTACTGGAGTTTGCGGTCCAAGTGTTGATCCAGAGTTAATTCGTATTTCAGTTGCTGTTAACAACTTGAAGAATAAAGGAATTGATGTGACTCGTTATAATTTGGCAAGTGAACCAGATGCATTTGCCAATAATGTTGTTATCAGTCAACTATTAACAGATAAAGGACCAGACGTGTTGCCTGTAACTTTGGTAGATGGAAAAGTAGTAAAAGAAAAAAGTCACCTGACAAATGAAGAACTTACACAATTAACAGATATAACAGTAGAAGAGTTGAGTCAAAAGCCAGTCGTACGTTTAAAGTTAAACGTGAAAAAATAGAGAAAGAAGTGAAAGGCAATGACAAACTTATATAACCCAAACACAATAGCATTCACACCATTTTTGTTCTTTACTGGTAAAGGCGGAGTAGGAAAAACATCTACTGCATGTGCAACAGCTATTACGTTAGCTGATATGGGGAAACAAGTTTTATTAATAAGTACTGACCCAGCTTCTAATTTACAAGATGTGTTCGAAATAGAACTTACGAATAAACCGAAAGAAATTCCAAGTGTTCCAAATCTACAAGTAGCAAACTTAGATCCTGAAACAGCAGCACATGAATATAAAGAAGGTGTTGTTGGTCCATACCGTGGAAAGCTCCCAGATGCTGTTATTGCAACGATGGAAGAGCAATTATCTGGTGCGTGCACAGTAGAAATGGCTGCATTTGATGAATTCTCTACGTTACTTACAAATAAAGAACTAACATCAAAATTCAATCACATTATATTTGATACAGCACCAACAGGTCATACGTTACGTCTTCTTCAACTTCCTACGGCTTGGAGTGGCTTCCTGGAAGAAAGTACTCATGGGGCTTCTTGTTTAGGACCATTAGCAGGACTTGGTGATAAAAAAGAGTTATATAGTCAAACGGTTCAGGCACTATCTAATCCGAACCAAACAATGTTATTGCTTGTCACACGACCAGATAGTTCTCCATTGCAAGAAGCGGAACGAGCAGCTCATGAATTAAAAGAAATTGGTGTTAGTAATCAATTTCTACTTGTAAATGGGATCTTGAAAGACTATGTGCAAAATGATGATGTCTCAAAGGCATTGTTTAAGAGACAATCACGTGCGTTAGAAAACAGGGCAGAAGAATTAAAGAATCTTCCTACTTATGAAATTCCATTAGTACCGTTTAATGTTACAGGGATAGAGAATATGAGAAAACTGGTTCAACCAATGGAAAATCTCTCGATTTCGAATGAAAAAGCAAATACGGTCTCTATACCTTCACTCCAGATATTGATTACTAATCTTTCAGAATCAGGAAAACGAGTGATTTTTACAATGGGAAAAGGTGGTGTCGGAAAGACTACGGTAGCTTCTGCAATTGCAGTTGGTCTGGCTGAAAAAGGATACCATGTACACTTAACTACAACTGATCCCGCAGCACATATTGATTATGTTATGCATGGGGAACAAGGGAATATTACTATAAGTCGAATTGATCCAAAAGTAGAAGTTGAAAACTATCGTAAGGAAGTTATAGAGCAAGCAAAAGATACGGTTGACGAAGAAGGTTTAGCGTATTTAGAAGAAGATTTACGTTCTCCTTGTACAGAAGAAATCGCAGTTTTCCGAGCTTTAGCGGATATTGTTGAAAGAGCAAATGATGAAATTGTAGTTATTGATACAGCGCCAACGGGTCATACGTTATTGTTGTTGGATGCGGCACAAACGTATCATAAGGAAATTGCACGTTCTTCCGGTGAAGTACCACAGTCTGTGAAGAACTTATTACCACGTTTGCGTAATCCGGAAGAAACAAGTGTTGTAATTGTAACGCTTGCAGAAGCGACACCAGTTCATGAAGCAAGCCGTCTACAAGGAGACTTAAAACGTGCGGATATTAACCCGAAATGGTGGGTTATCAATCAAAGTTTTTATGCAACACATACAAGTGATTCCGTGTTAAGAGGAAGAGCGCAGTCTGAAGTACAATGGATTCAAGAAGTGCAAAAGGAATCACAAAATAATTGTGTTATCATCCCTTGGCAATCGGAAGATATTGTAGGGTATGAGAAGCTTAAAGAGTTAGTAAAATAAAACATTTTAATTAGTTACTGTGAAGGGGAGAAATAAAAATGAATATTACAGATAAAGCAAAAGAGTTTATTGAAGCTGCTATGAAAGTAAACGGTGTTTCAACACTACGTTTTACATTTGAGGGTGCTGGATGCTGTGGACCAAGCTACGGTATTAATTTAGGAGAGGCGCAAGAAAATGATGTAACAGAAACAGTAAATGGTATTGAAGTTGCCATAGATCTAAAGGTCGTTGAAATTGTAAATACATTGACACTAGACTATGTAGAAGATCAACAAGGTGCAGGACTTGTTATCAGTGGCGGATCGAATTGCTGCTAATTAATAATTGAAGGAGACTAACAAACATGACTAACTATCACGAACTAGTAAAAGGAAAAGTATATATTGGTGGAGTAGACGCTATACAAGACGCAGTAAACAAGCAAGGGATTACTGAGGTGTTTGATTTACGTGCTGGAGGAGAAGAACCAGAAGGATTTCCGGCTGGAACTAAACGTCATGCTTATCCAATCGTAGAAGGTGTAGAAGGGCAAGATGAATCAGTAAGAAATGCAATTGCAGCGGTCAAAGAAGCTGTTGAACAAGATAAAAAAGTATTTTTCCATTGTTCTGGTGGACGTAATCGTACAGGTACAGTTGCGACTGGATTATTAGTTGAATTAGGGCATGCATCTAACGTAGAAGAAGCGGAACAAAAAGCAAAAGAAATCCGTTCAAGTATTACTATTAAACCAGAAATGAAACAAGTATTGAAACGTTTATATGTATAATTCATCTAAGTCTCAAAAACATTAATGTTTTTGAGACTTTATTATTTTATGGATTTGAAAATAAGGGACAATCAAATGGAAATTCTGTGAAATTAAAATCGTATATCGTAGCTTTATAATCATTAAAATGGGGAGGAATTCTTATGTATGTGAGGGTACGAGAACTTCTTACAGCAGAAGAACGAAAGCGTTATATGCAAATCCCCTCTGATATTAGTGAATGGACATTAAGTACATGCTTTACCTTCAGTCAGCATGATAAACAAATCATTAATCGCCATCGGAGGGATTATAATCGATTGGGTTTTGCTATGCAATTAAGTATTTTACGATATTTAGGCTGGACTTTATCAGATATCGAGCACATTCCTAGTGAAGTATTAGAATTTGTAGCGAAACAAATTGGTGTAAGTATAGAAGACTGGGGGCTATATGCTCAGCGAGAGGCTACAAGGTATGAACATGTAGAAGAAATTCGCAAGGAATATGGTTATCGTAACTTTACAATTACTGATTATCGAAGATTATCTAAATTTCTTCAATCTCATGCATTAAATAATGGAAATACTAAATATCTCATTGAGACAGCATTGCAGGAATTACGTACTTGGCAAGTTATACTTCCCTCAATGGCAGTAATAGAAAGAGCAATATGGGAAACACGTAAAAGAGCTGAAGAAACTATATTTAAAACGCTTACATCTTCTTTATCTCTTTTACAAAAAGAAAAAATAAGCAGTCTACTTCACTTTATGCCTAATTCTTCAAAAACATATTTAGCTTGGTTAAAAGAAATACCTGGCCAATTTTCACCAGAATCCTTTTTAAAGGTAATTGAGCGTTTAGAGTATATAAAAGGCTTACAGTTAAATATTGATACAAAAGGTATACATCCTAATCGTTTACGACAATTGTCTCGGATTGGAGCACGCTATGAAGCTTATTCATTTCGAAGGTTTAAAGATATAAAAAAGTATGCCATATTGGTAGCTTATTTACTTGATTTAACACAAGATTTAATTGATCAGGCTTTTGAAATTCATGATAAACAAATGATGAACCTTCAACTAAAAGGTAGAAAACAACAAGAAGAATTACACAAAAGAAATGGCAAATCACTAAATGAAAAAATCCTTCATTATGCAGATTTAGAGATGGCTTTAATAAAAGCAAAAGAAGAAAATGTAGATCCTTTTATAATATTAGAAGCCATTATGCCTTGGGATAAATTTGTAGCATCTGTAGAGGAAGCAAAGCAACTATCACGGCCAATGAACTATGATTATCTTGATTTGTTAGAGAGTCGATATAATTACTTACGTAAATATACTCCCACATTACTTAGATCACTAGAATTTCAATCTACTAATTATGCCAGATACGTATTAGAAGCTTTAAAAACAATACGTGAATTAAACGAATCGGGAAAACGAAAATTACCCAATGGCGCACCATTGAACTTTGTGACAAATAGATGGAAGAAATATATACATGTTGAAGATGGAAATATTAATCGGCATTTTTATGAATTAGCCGCATTTACGGAACTACGGAATTATGTACGTTCTGGGGATATTTCTATTGTAGGAAGTCGACAACATAAAGATTTTGATGAATATTTAATACCTATCAACGAGTGGAACTACAGCAAAGAAAACGGGGTTCGCCTAGCTGTTTCTACGCATGCTGATGAGTATGTAGCGGAGCGAACAAAAACTCTATTAGAACGAATTGCAACATTTTCTAAAAATGTTCATTCCTTAGATGGAGTAGATATTAGCAGTGGAACCCTGCATCTTCAGCGTTTAGATAAGGATACCCCACTAACAGCAAAGCAATTAAGTAGCAAACTTTATCATATGCTACCTCGAATTAAGCTCACAGACTTACTATTAGAGGTAGCTCATTGGACAGGGTTTGAACAGCAATTTATTCATGCATCAACAAACAAACCACCTAAAGGTGAAGAAATTGTCATTTCTCTTGCTTCACTTATGGCTATGGGAACGAATATTGGACTTACAAAAATGGCAGAAGCTGCACCTGGTATCTCCTATCATCAATTAGCTAATGCAAGTCAATGGAGGGTGTATGATGATGCATTAAATCGAGCACAAGCGATGTTGGTTAATTTTCAACAAAAACTTCCTCTAGCTTCTTATTGGGGGGACGGTACCACTTCATCATCAGACGGGATGCGCGTACAAATTGGTGTTTCATCATTACACGCCAGTTCTAACCCACACTATGGAACTGGAAAAGGAGCAACTATATATCGATTTGTAAGCGATCAATTTTCTTCTTTTTATACAAAAGTGATTAATACAAACGCAAGGGATGCTGTACACGTAATTGATGGATTACTTCATCACGAGTCAGATTTAATGATTGAAGGGCATTACACAGATACAGCGGGTTATACGGATCAAGTATTTGGTTTAACACACCTGTTAGGATTTCGTTTTGCACCACGATTAAGAGATATATCAAGTTCTAAATTATATACAATTGGTTCTCCTAAAGATTTTTTGAATATAGAAGGACTTATCCGAGGGCAAGTAAATATGAAATTAATTTATGAAAATTACGATGATGTTTTACGTATTGCTCATTCCATTCGAGAGGGAAAAATATCAGGTTCACTCATTATGGGGAAATTAGGTTCCTATACCCGACAGAATAAAGTAGCTAAGGCATTGAGAGAGATGGGAAGAATCGAAAAAACTATTTTTATCCTAGATTACCTTTCGAACAAAAATTTACGAAGAAAAGTTCAAAGAGGTTTAAACAAAGGGGAGGCGATGAATTCATTAGCAAGAGCAATCTTTTTTGGAAAACATGGAGAGTTCCGTGAACGTGCTCTTCAAGATCAATTACAACGAGCGAGTGCTTTAAGCATTCTTATTAATGCCATCATCATCTGGAATACTGTATATCTTAGCCAGGCTGTAGAACTGTTAAGAAATACAGAGGGGATAGATGAAAATTTATTAAAACATGTTTCGCCTTTAGGATGGGAACACATTAATTTTTTAGGAGAATATCGATTTAACTCGAGGAATACAACAACATTAGAAACTCTCCGTCTTTTACAACAATCCTAAATATAAGAGCCGAATTTTTCTTAGAGTAGGAAATTCGGCTCATTTTATGTCGAAATTTGCTTAGCGTATATTTTCGTTAAAATGTGGGCAGTACCCCATCACTATCAAGCTAACAAAACAAAATACCCCCTAAAATGAAAAAATACGCTATGCTTTCTGTAGAATCATA
>NZ_JAAMNK010000056.1:0-16036 GCF_011066025.1 Bacillus sp. EKM202B
GTCCCCTGTGCAATACAGAGTTCAATCCTTAGTAGCTGCTTAATATATTTGTCTAATTTTTTGGGTTCAGTTCATAACGGGTGACCTTTTTTTATTCACAAACAAGAATTTGTCTAGAAAATGATCCTTTTCTTGTGATGCAGCGGTCTGTAATTTCAAATCCCGCTTCATGAATCATGTCGTCCATTGTTTCCATCGTGACAACGACTACTTTTTTTGCGATACGGCGCGCACTTGAAAGAATCGAGAGTTGATCTTCTGGTGTTGCGTGCGTAAATAAGTCGTATGGCATATCGATAATTGCGACGTCGTAGTTCTCAGTAATTTCTTCAATTGGGCCTTTTGTTACTGTTCCTTCAAACCCGAAATGTGCGATGTTTTTTCTCGTTCCAAGAACTACAAGTGGATTTATATCTCTACCAACGATGTTAATCCCCATAGAAAGTGCTTCTACCACTACTGTTCCAATGCCACAGCACGGGTCAATTGCTCGTACTCCATCTGGGTTTGGTACAGCGATATTTGCGACAGCTCTAGCAACACGTGTGCTCAGTGATGTCGAATAGCTATGCGGTTTTTTTATGTGATGATACCAAACTGGATCACTTTCTACATAGTGCCCGAAGTACCAACGTCCTCCAAGAGGAACAATCCCGAATACGCGCTCTGGATTACGAACGTCTGCTTCTCCTTCAATATGCATACCGAGGTCTCGTTCAATAAGGCGTCTTTCCCCATATTCAATTTTATTTTCTTTACCAAGATCATTGATTTTAACGAAGATAACTTTGAATGTCGCTCCTGCTAAATCAATTTGTTCCACTTGTTCTAAAATGCTTTCTAAGTCGTCCCCTTCATACATAACCTCAACGCGCTCTTTAATAAACGGACTTCTACTCGGAGCAATCTTGACTTCACTTTTCAAAATATTAACGTGAGACTCCATCCCAAAGAACGAGCGCATTTCCAAGTAACATAAAGCACGCTCCTCTTCGCGAAACGCATACGTATATATACATGCAGGTGTTTTACTATGATTACTCAATCTATTATCATCCTTTATCGTTTAAAATTGTTATGATCACAATTACTCGAATATTTTTGTATATAAAATTAAATGATATCATATGCCGGAAATAAAGAGAAACCTTTCTAAATCCTTTCGCAAATAAAAGAGACTGCCTATTGGCAATCTCTTTATTTTTAATAACAAAAAGAAGATACATTCTGAGCTTGTTCTTCCTAGTAATCTAGCATACCATCATAAGTTGCTTCTCCTAATGTATCATTTGAAATTGTCCTTAACATATACATTCCCTTCCTCCAAAGGAAGCTTTTTCTGATCAACCCGTTTCGCTTTTCCCGTTTCAAGATCGATTTGGAAAGTCGAAAAATACCACATTCCTTCTCCATTATCATAATTCCCAATAAGAAACTTCCCTTTATCTAAAGCTTTAAAACAAGTTCCTGTAATACCAAAATCATCTTCATCGATTTTCACTTCGAGCACTTTCCCTTTATGAATATAAAAAGCTTTCACTGTTGAAAAATTAGAAGACTCACGTTGCAGTGCTACGAAAAAATCTGGTGTACCTTTACTTACAAATCCATTTTTTCTAGACGTATTAAATACAAACTCTCCAATTTTCGCCTCTTGCAAATATAATGTCGCGCTTGTAGATTGTAAGGCAAGCTGATATTCACCTTTATATATTTGATCCCCTTCTTGTGCACCAACCCAAGGTTCTTTTTGCGTTTCATGTTGTTCATTATTCGAAAAAACATGCAAAGTATACGCTTCTCCCTCAGTAGAATTCATTAAAACAGTGTAGCGACTTTGCACTTGTGGATTTATTTGTGACCCTTGTATTTTTCTACTCTCTTTTTTATTCCCCTGGGTATCCTCTACCTTCGTCACTACTTTTTCATCTGAACCTTCTTGAGCACATCCACTTAACGCTAAACTTACAACGATACTACCCATCAATAATTTCTTCATCTTGTCCCCCCTAAATGAAAAGCTGATTAAAAATATTATTTTTAATCAGCCCACTTTATTTTCTATGAAATTAGTCTTCAATTAAATTAGACATTACATACGCATATACTAATGATTCTGTATGTGCAATGGAACTCTCATGCGTACGTTCAAAAGCGTGAGAAGAATCAATACCGGCTCCAATTAATGCATGTTTTACATCAAATCCAGCGTGAATCGCAGCTGATGCGTCAGATCCGTAGTACGGGTAAATATCTACTTTATATTCAATATTGTTCGCTTTCGCAAGCTCAACTAAATGTTTACGTAATGCATAATGGTATGGACCACTAGAATCTTTTGCGCAAATAGATACTGTATATTCATCAGATGTTTGTCCATCACCTAACGCTCCCATATCAACTGCTAAATATTCAACAGTTTCTTCTGGAATGTTAGAGTTTCCACCGTATCCAATCTCTTCATTATTAGAAATTAAGAAATGCGTCGTATATGGTAATGTTACATTTTCATCTTGCAATCTTTTAATTAATTTTAATAGAATTGCTACGCTTACTTTATCATCTAAATGACGTGATTTTATGTATCCACTGTCTGTAATTTGAACACGCGGATCGAATGAAACGAAGTCTCCTACTTCAATTCCTAATTCGCGTACTTCATCAGCTGAAAAGACACGCTCATCAATACGAACCTCAATATTTTTCTCATCGCGTTTCGCTTCACCTGCATCTTTATATACGTGTACAGATGTTTGATGCATTAAAATCGTTCCTGTATACGCCTTACCGCTTGACGTTTCAATTTCGCAATATTCCCCTTCTACAAAGTTCCAGCGAAATCCGCCAATCATAGATAAACGAAGACGACCGTCAGATTTAATTTCTTTTACCATCGCACCTAACGTATCAACATGAGCAGTTAATAAACGATGTTGATCATCATTTTTCCCTTTTACCGTTAAAATAAGAGCGCCTTTATTATTACGCTTCGTCTCTACGTTCCACTCACTCACATAGTTTTCAATGAAATTAATAATTTTCGCCGTATTTCCAGATGGACTCGGAATAGAGACAAGCTCCTTAATGAGTTCCATCGTTTCTTTCGTATGATGTGCCATTGTCGTTTCCTCCTCATTTTCTCTATTATTCAGTATACAAAATTTGCTATGAAACCTCTACTTATATGGTCTAATTTTCTAAATTATAGTAAAATTCTCTTTAGTATGTAAAAAGGAGCTACAAAATATGAATATATCAAAAAAATATATACACATTGCACTCATTTGGTTTTTAGCATCATTACTTTGTTTACAAGTTTCTTATGCCGTTCATACTACTACTTCTATTACAATCGGCTGGGGATTAACGGCTATCTTCTTCATTATTAGCTTCATTGCAGCAAAAAAGCATAGCGTTAGTGAGTAACGCTATGCTTTTCCTATAAAACTATTCTTCTGAAACATCTAATAAATAAATCCCTCTTTCAAATCCACCGTGCTCTTCTTTTTTTTGCTTACGAAGGCGTTCTACGTCTTCAATTGTTGCTCCTTCTGCACGCGCTAATGACATAATCACTTCCAGTGCATCCGCAAGAGAATCTAACGCATGTTCACGCTCTTTCATAGAAGCAAATTCACGAACTTCTTCCGTTCCAATTTTCGCTAAAGCTTGTATGTATGCTTGGCCTGTTAATTTTTGTGCTGTATATGTTTTTCCAGACATTAATATTTTCTCTGGAACACGGTCTCTTACTAACTTGTTATAAGTTGACATCATTCATCCTCCTATGTTCAATAACACCCGAGCTCTGCTTTATCCCGCATTAACGGGCAGTAAAACTCCCACCTCAAAATTCAGATGGGGCAAAGAAGTTAGGTGGGAGATCAACTGCCCGTAAACGCCCGATTGGTTCAACTAATAATCAGTGGGGGATGAACAAAACCCCCACTGATTAAAGTTTCACTTTATAGAAAAACCACTCTTTTTTCACACACGCACTTAACATATCAATTCCTGATCCGTGCGCCCTTACATGCGGGAAGAAATAGTGCTCTGATTTTTCTTCTTCATTACCATATAAAGTTTGGTACTCATCTGGAATCGCTTCTTTTTTCACATCTTTTTCTTTCGTCACCCCGCCAGAAAACGCAACACTTGGATGCCCTTCAAAAAATAATGCAGTTCGTACAGCCATAGATGGTGTACTGTGCAAAGCATAATATACAAACAAAATTATACCGGTAATACCTATAATTTTTTTCATGTATGACTCCTAAAAAAAGTGCTAACACAATTATACTAAAATGTGTTAGCACTTTCTCCCTTTTATCCTGAATTAACGGGCTAATAATCAGTAGGAAGTGAGCAAAATCCCTCACTAATTAAAGTTTTACTTTATTCCCCTTTAAATGCTGGTAGACGTTTTTCTAAAAACGCAGCAATGCCTTCTTTATGGTCAGCTGTTTGTCTCATCGCATATTGACCGCGTTTTTCAAGCTGCAACGTCTGTTCTAAATTAGAGCGATTGACTTCACATAAAATTTGCTTCGTTTGAATCATCGCCTTAACCGGTTTTTGTAACCATTCATTAATTTTTTGTTTCACAGCTGTTTGGAAGTCCTCGCTGATTACTTCATCAATTAAGCCGATATCTAACGCTTCTGTTGCTGATAATTTCTTGCCTTCCCAAATAATTTGCTTCGTCATATTTTCACCGACGCGCTTTTTTAGGAAGAAATGACCGCCACCATCTGGAATTAAAGCGATTCCAATAAAGTTCATCGCAATAACTGACGATATATCTGCCATCACATAATCAGCAGTTAATGCAATACTTAATCCAAGACCAGCAGTTGGTCCATGAATTGCACTAATCACAAGCTTCGGCATCGTATATAAAGTTACAACGACTTCAGAAATGGTATTCATAATACCGTCAAACTTGCTTTCATCATTACTTGAAAGCATCGATTTAATATCCCCACCCGCAGAAAAACCACGGCCGTTCCCGCATAGCACAACAATATGCGCAGAACTCTCCGCTACTTCTTTCAACTTTTGTAATAGCTCTTTTAACGTTGGCTCATCTAATGCATTTAACACTTCTGGGCGATTGACCATCACCGTTGCTACGCTTCCTTCATATTTCACAACCACAGATTCTGTTTTACTCGTTACTTCCATCATATCCCCCTCTTTTCTACATAAAGATTATACTTATATAATTATAGAAAACAGGTAAAAAATCCTTCTTTTTTCTTAATTTTCTGTCTAATAATCTCGCAATTTGTATATATCCTGTATAAAACATACCATTTCGTTAAAAAATATAGCAATCAAAGTCGTTTTATCCATACCTTTCATCTATCTATCATTACAATGAAATAATGTCTTCTTGCATGTACTGCTTAAAAACAAATATTGAAATTCATTCGCCTTACTATAAAGTGAAGGCTTTTACGGTCCGCAGGGCTTCCACCTAACTTCTTTGCTCCAGCTGAATTTTGAGGTGGGAGTTTTACTGCGCGGTAAATAGCCGGATAAAAAGGTATTTATCCCCTCACTCGGGTGCTGAAATAAAAGAATGAAGAAATGGAGGAACATATGGTTAATAAGTTGAAACAGACGGATAACTACTTCCCACATTTCCTACTGCTATTCATTGTGTTTCAACCAATTTTAGATTTACTAACATCTTTTTCAATCTATATATTACACATGAGCGCAACAGTCGGAATCGTAGTCCGTTTCGCCTTTATGCTTCTTGCATCAGGGTATCTACTTCTTCATCACAAACAACAAGGTGCGAAAAAATACATTCTCTACTTATGCTTACTTGGAACTGTACTCACAATCGGCCTTGTTAATAATTTAATGGTCAAATCTCCAGTTTCTTTCGGAGAAGAAGTGAAATTCATTTTAAAAAGTGTATATCCAATGGTACTACTGTTTGGGTATATTATTGCTCTTAAAGAGTTAAAAAATAACGAATATGCGTTTCATAAAATCATTATCTATTTCTTATATGCAACGTTAATTTTGAGTATCTCAATTATTGTGGCAATGTTGACTAGTACAGATTTCCCAAGTTATCCGAACTCAAAGATCGGTTCAAGGGGATGGTTCTTTGCTGGAAATGAGTTAAGTTCCATTTTCGCCATTACGTTCCCCATCGTTGTCTTGTACTCAATTCATAAAACAACTTCTTTCTCGAAAATCTATTACTGGATTCCAACTGTACTTGCGATGTATGCAAGCATTATGATTGGAACGAAAGTAGGCTATGGTGCCATTGTTATTACACTTGGTATCGCTCTTTTTTTCTTATTCATTGAATATATTATTCATCGTAAAAAAGAAGGAAAAGGATTCACATATCTTGTAAATACAATTGTTGTTGCTATCGTATTAGGAGGTATACTCATACTTACACCATATACTCCTATCGCCAAAAACATGAGCATCCATTTACAAATATATAAATATAAAAATCCAGTACAAGAAGGAGAGGTAACGAAAGAAGAACGTGAGCAGGGTGAACTAACAGACTCTGAAATGAAGAGTTTAATTTACAGTGATCGTGACAAGTTTTTAAACGTATACAAACAATACTATAAAGACGCACCACTATCTCAAAAACTATTTGGAATGGGCTACGCTGGTAACTATACAACTACACCTAAATTAGTCGAAATGGATTTCTACGACCTATTCTTTGCGTTCGGCATTGTTGGATTCCTTATGTATTTGCTGCCGCTTCTTTATTTCGGTATTAAAATATTCATTCGCATCATCACTAACTTCAAGAAACTATTAAATGTAAAACATATGCTACTAGCTAACACACTCGTCTTATCGCTCGGCATCGGCTTTATGTCTGGTCACGTATTAACAGCACCAGCCGTAAGTATTTTCTTCGTTGTTATACTTGCTTATATGATTGTTGACTTGGGAATTGAATAACAAAAAGAAGGTACTCTGAAAAGTCCGTTATACTGGATTTTCGAGCACCTTCTTTTTATTTCATTCGTGTTTTACATACTCTAAATTTTCTTTTGCGATATTTTTATTATACTGTCTAAACACCTAAAAACTTCAATTTCTCTTTCTGTTCGTCGTTCGCCATTACTACAATTGTTTTTTCAATACTTGGATGTACTTGTTCAAGCGTTACACTCGCTCCAGCTTTATTTGACTGCTCAACAAAATTTAATAATGCCATCGCTCCTGACACATCCATATAGCGCACATCTTTCATACGTAAAACAATCGGTGACTTCACATCTTGTAAAGTAGTAAAAATACGATCTACTGATAAGAAAGAGAGCGGTCCTTGAATCGTATACGTTGCTTCTCTTTCTTTTACAATCGAAGTTTTACGTTCTTTACATTTCACAATGTATAGGATGAAGGAAAGAATAATCCCGAATGCAACAGCGATCATTAAATCAAACTTCACTGTAACGATCATCGTTACGAGCATAACAATAACATCACCTTTTGGCGCTACATGCATTTTCTTCATGCTTTCCCAATCGAACATTCCAATACCCGTTAAAATTAAAATACCTGATAATACAGCAAGTGGAATGTATTGTACGACTGAACCGAGTCCCATAATGAAAATAAACAATATAACACTATGCATACTTGCCGAAAGCGCCGTTTTACCGCCACTTCTTATATTAACGATAGATCGTACAGTCGCCCCTGCACCTGCTAATCCGCCGAACAATCCGCTCATCATATTACCGATACCTTGTCCGACAAGTTCTTTATTACTTTTATGACGTGTACCTGTCACATTATCCATTACGACTGACGTTAATAAAGAGTCAATCGAACCTAATAAAGCAATACTAAGCGCTGGTAAAATAAGTTCTGCTAATCCTGTTCCACTTAAAGATGGAATATGAAGCGTAGGCATCGCTTCTGGAATCGTTCCAATCTTTTCAATTACTTTATTTAGTGAAAGATTTCCGATAATCGGTACCTTCACTGTAAGCCCTTCTAACAATGAAGAAAATAAAGGCAACAACGCAGTCACACCGACTAACGCAACTAAACTAGATGGAATGGCCTTAATCCATTTTCCAGAAACAATCATTACAATGATCGTTAATACTACGAGCAGAAAACTATTTTGCACGTGTTTTATTTCACCTAAAATAATAATCAGTGCAATACCGTTCATAAATCCTGAAACGACAGGATACGGAATATATCGAACGTAAGAGCCTAGCTTACATACCCCGAATAAAATTTGAAAAAGTCCCGCCATCATAAATGCTATAAAACTCGCCTCTAACCCGTGCGTCGCAATAACTCCTGTCGCGATAACCGTAATCGGTCCAGTTGGCCCAGTAACCTGACCAGGTGTACCACCAAATAACGCTGCGAATAAACCTGCAAAAATGGCACCATACAATCCGACCAGTGCTCCTTCAGACGTTCCCGTTGCCGCAATACCAAACGCAATGGCAAGTGGCAACGCAACAATCGCAACCGTAAATCCTGCTAAACATTCCTTTGCAATTTTTTGAAACATAAAATAACCACCTTCATATAAAGTCCACGTTCCATTGTACACCTAAAAAGATTTATTCGTTAGCGTACTTTTTACAGTCTCGTGAAGTAAACGTATTCAATGAAAAGTTTCCCCCTTACCTTTGGAAACAATTGCAACTATGCTATAATGAACAAATTAAATCTTTTACTATATACTTGGAGGCACTATGCTAACTTTTGAAGAAAAATTATCGATCATTGAATCTTTCCCTGAATTAGAAAGAAAGAACGTATCATTAAAACGCGTAAACTTTCACTTTGAAGAAAGTCGTTTAGATAAAAAGAACGTTGTATATCATTTACACCCAAATGGAAACGGATTTGTATATGCAAGCGGTATTAAAGGTTACAAAACGGACGATAAAGGTATGATTAACATCCGTGAATTTTCAGCGGAAGAATTACGTTCAGTAATTGAGCAATCAATTGAACTATTATCACAAGAAGAAGTAGTAATCCCTGCAGAACCTGCGAAAGAAGAAGAATGGCATAACGAAGATGGTCATATTCTTACTCTTATATCAGAGGATGACATGTGGAACGTTTATGCTGGCGTAAACTTAGACGGTACATTCAACTCTTATCCAGAAGCAGCGGAATACCTTGATGAAGAAGGTTTTTCACGTAAATAATACACTTCTTGCTACTCATGATAATCCCGTAAATTACGGGATTATCATTTATCAAAATGTCAAATTTTCACTATCCTCTATAAAGATTTGAATTTGACAGCTATAAGACTCCGTATTAAAAATATCATTAACTAGCTCCACTTCAATAAAACTTTCCACTTCTATATGATTTTCTTTTATATATTTAATCATAGTATTTCTACGTTCCTCTTCATTTTCTTTACTATACGATAAAGTTGCATACTGCCCACTCGGTAACATTTTTATATTCTTATCATCTTCCATATGTACATAATCTTTTACCTTATGAAAAACATACTTCGGTTCTACATCCCACTTTTCATTTACGTTGTATAAAATCCCCATTTCCATTGACATTTTCCCTTCATAATCGTCAATGACTTTCTCTAAATCAGAATAATACAGTAACTCCTGCAAACTCCCCACTTCTTTACAAGGCGCTACAATTACATGACGCTGTTCAAAAAACGTAATAGATATTCCATCATCCTTTAATATATCCTGTGAACTCCCTACTTTCTCATTTAAACAATCAATAGTTTCGATTACTTCTCTCATTTTTTTTATATTTTCTTCTGCCTCATCCCTCTTCAATTGTAAAAACTGTAATAATTTATCTGTATTACAATCCTTAAAAATCTCTTGAAGCTCTACTATACTAGTGTTCAACTCTCTACAGCTTTTTATAATATCTATGTGAATAAATTGATCTATAGAATAATATCTATATCCCGTTGATTCATCAATATGTTTCGGGATAAGAATCCCCATCTTATGATAGTACCTTAATGCTTTTATCGTTATATCCTTTATTTTTGCAACTTCTCCAATAGAAAATAATTTTTTCATTTAAATCTCTTCCCTTATGTTTTTTCTCTAACAACCATTGACTCTCTCCTTAGAGGAGACCTTACCATTTATAATAAGATATTTACATTAATAAAGGGAGTATACAATTATGAATACAGTAAAATATAGAAACCTTGTTAAAGAAGACTATGAGCCTATTAAACATTTAATCGGTGAGGCATTTGGATTTAATGAATTTATTACTGATAAAAAATTTTTAAATTCAATATTAAACTTCTATCTACACAGTTGCATTTTAGGAAGTTCCTTTAGCAAGGTAGCTGAAAAAGATAATAAAATTATCGGTGTCATTTTAGGCGATTCCGAAAAAGATAAAAATCGTTTAAAGAGATTTCATAATAGTTTTAGCCTTTCCTATAACACGCTAAAACTATTCATGACGAATAAAGAGAATAGAGAGTTTTTAAAATCATTTATACAAGTTAAAAAAACATATAAGGAACTAATTCAAGGAAAAGAAGATCAGTTTCAAGGTTGTATACAATTATTCATCGTATCTGAAGAATCTAGAGGACTTGGTGTTGGGAAATCATTAATGAACTACTTGTTCCAATATATGACAGACGAAGATGTTACATCTTTATATTTATATACAGACAATAACTGTAACTATGGATTTTATGACAAACAAAACTTTAAGCGTATTAAGGAACAAACTGTTCATTTCGAACCAAAAGAAGAAGAATTTAATGTATTTTTATACCGCTATGATTTTAGCTCATAGTAACATTTACACTTCGATGCTCTTTGCTAATTAGCAAAGAGCTATATTCAGTATGATTATTCACTTCAACATCTCACCTCTTCTGTATGAAGCGAGTCGTTATGAAAGAATCATACGATCCTCCAACCAAACTCTTCTACTACTATTGTTTCCATTCGATTAGTGCGAAAAAGAGGAAATTATGTAACAACATCAATTTAAAAAGGAGAGTACAACATGGAATGGATTTATGAATTGTTCCAACAATACGGGTATTATGTCGTACTCGTCGGATTGCTTTTAGAATATATCGCTCTTCCGTTTCCAGGAGAGCCGACATTAGCCTATGCAGGGTTTTTATCACATCAAGGCGATTTAAGTTTACCCATTTTAATTTTTTTATCTTTTATTGGGACAAGTGTAGGTATGACATTTCAATACTTCTTAGGAAATAAACTTGGCATGCCATTTATTCAGAAATACGGCAAATATGTATTCTTAACAGAACGAAAAATTAAGTTAACGCAAACGTGGTTCGATAAATACGGGTATTTTCTAATCTTCATTGCTTTTTTCATTCCAGGTGTACGCCACTTTACAGGGTACTTTGCAGGAATTATCAACTTACCATTTCGCCGCTTTGCGCTGACAATTTATTCAGGCGCCCTATTTTGGGTATCATTCTTCTTAATCGGTGGTTACTGGTTAGGGGAAAACTTAGAAGATATATTCATGGTACTTGGTCAAAACATTTGGAAAATCCTCTTCGGTATTATTGTCATTACGCTAATCATACGATTTCGCAAAAAAATAAAACATGTGTTTATAAAAATCTGAATTAGAACGAACCGCATGTTATTAAAATCTTTCAACCATAAGTATTATCCAGCTTAACTGCGTACACAAATAAAAAAACGGAGACCTATTCGCCTCCGTTTTTTTATTACATAAATCTTGCTCTCAAACTAAACCTTAGGTCAAGCACATTAATTTTTTTGACGTCTAAACATCATCGCTCCCAAAATATACTAAATGACCACTCTATTCATATGGTCATCTGATGACCTAATCTATTTTCTTTTTAAACATTTATTATCCAACATTACCTTCTTATAACTTTATTCCTCGCACACTAAAATTATTATTTTTATATATGAAAAATACATCTCCATATCCCAACAAACCTTTATTTAAAACCGAATTTCATACATTTAAAATTAAAAATACCACCCGAAAAAGATTTTTATATAATAATAAAATGGATTACAAATAGAAGATACATACTATCTTTCTAATCATTTTCAAGAAAAATGAGGCTATCTTTTCTTGTTAAAAAGATAGCCTCATTTGTATAGACGACCGTTCTATCGCCTACTTTTTCGCACCTTTCAGTGACTCTCTCAGCACAAATTTCTGTAGTTTCCCACTCGCATTACGAGGAAGTTCATCCACAAATAAATAATGACGTGGGCGTTTATAATCTGCTAATTCATCACTTTCTTTACAATACTTTTCTAAATCAGCTTCTGTGATCGCTTCATCTTTCTTTACAATAACGGCTACAACACGTTCTCCCCATAATTCATCAGGTTCACCAAGCACTGCAACATCTAATATACCAGGGTGACTATGGAGGTAATCTTCAATTTCACGAGGATAAATATTTACACCACCGCTAATTACCATATCATCCACGCGATCTGCAACGAATAAATAGCCATCTTTATCAAAGTAACCTAAGTCACCTGAATGATACCATCCTTTATACAGCGATTTTGTGTTTGCTTCTTCACGGTTATGATAGCCAGCCATCATAGTCGGACCGCGCAAAATAATTTCTCCCACTTCATAAGGAGGTAATACATCATCTGGCTCTGCAGGTGCATCTTCGTTCGGCTTTACAATACGAATTTCATGGCTAAAACATGGCGTCCCTGCTGAACCAGCTTTCGTAATTTGATCCTCTTCCACGAGAAACGCAACAACTGGCCCCATTTCTGTCATTCCGTATATTTGGACGAGATCAATATAAAGACGTTCTTTACATTCCTTCACTAAAGCCGGTGCCATTGCTGCTCCGCCATATATACCAATTTTCATCGAAGTTAAATCATATTGGGATAAATCTTTTTGCAGCAACATATTCCACATCGTCGGTGCTGCAAAGAACGTTGTAATCTTCTCTTCTTGAATCGTATGTAATACTGTTTCAGTATCAAAGTGATGCAAAATAACATTCTTTCCGCCAACTTGAATGCGCGGTATAATCCCAGCATTCAACTCACCACAATGATATAAAGGTGCTACTACAAGCCCGACACTATCCCTGTTGTATTTTAAGAAATACGTACAAATCATACTATGCTCAGTCATTTCACGATGACGATGCAATACGCCTTTCGGATGCCCTGTCGTACCGCTCGTATAAAGCATAGAGCAATAATCCATTTCATCAATTTCGATATCTACTTTCTCAGAAGATGCTGCATTTACTTTTTCATGGTAGGAGCTTGCATAGGAAGGTTTATCGTCTTCTACATACCAAAAGGATGTATTTGGAAAATCTCTTTCAATCATAGCAACAGTTGACTCAACTGCTTTTTCAAAGACAACTACTTTCGAGGATGCGTCCTGAAGAATATAAGATACTTCTTTCGCTTTTAAGCGGAAATTAATTGGATTAAAGATTGCACCAATTTTTGCACAAGCTAAGTAAACGTTTACAAATTCACGACAGTTATATAAGTAAACAGATACACAATCTCCCTTTCTTACTCCCTCTTCTAATAGAGCGTGCGCCGTTTTATTTATTTGTTCATCCCACTGTTTATACGTCCAGCGAATATTTTTTTCTGGTTCCACTAACGCCTCTTTATTCGGATACTTACCAACAGATAAATCAAAAATTCTCCCTATCGTCATGTACATGCCAACAATTTCCCCCTTTTCTCTTTCATAAATCTATCATTTCGTCTATAAGTAGACATTGTCCTCTATAAAATTGACTAATTTTCCTGATTATTATCGACATAGTTTTACAAATGAAGGTATGTTTTGATTCACTTCTCAGTAAATAAAATTATATCGGCGGTTTTTTGAATATATCGACCGCAACTTGAAATATATCAGCGATTTTTAAAATATATCGACCGCAACTCAATATATATCAGCGATTTTTCGCATATATCGACTTACCGACAAAAACTGACAAAATAAAACGAAACTTTAATCGGGTTTTTACAGGCAGCCTTCCCCCCGCAAATAGCCGGATAAAAAAGAGACTGTTCCAAATCGGAACAGTCCTCTTATGCTTACACAAACAGCTCTTCTAAAATTTTCAGTTTATCTTCTGTATATTTTACAAAGCCATCGTTATATGATTTTGGATCTTTCGGATTCGCGAAATGCGTAATTGCGCCCGTCTTCGGATGAACAAACTTACTTGAAGCACCACAGCCAAGTCCGATAATCGATTGTACTTCTTCCATAATAACAATGTTGTAAATACTTTCTTGCGTAGGCATTGCATAACCAACGTTCTCTAAGTTACCTAAAATATTCTTTTGACGATATAGGTAATATGGTACGTAATTATGCTTTTGCGTCCACTCTTCTGCTTCGTGCATCATCGCTGTAATTTCTTCACGACCTGCTACTTTATATTTACGTTTGTTTTGTGTCATTTCAGAAGCACGTTTAAATGATAACGTATGAACTGTTAATGATTCTGGCATTAACTTTTCTGTTTCATCTAACGTATGCTTGAAGATATCTAACCCTTCACCAGGAAGACCAATAATTAAGTCCATATTAATATTGTTCATTCCCATTTCACGAGCTAAATGATACTTCTCAATTGTTTCTTCTACAGTATGATGACGCCCAATTGCTTTTAATGTCTCTTGATGGTATGACTGCGGATTAATACTAATGCGGTCAATATTCCATTTATTTAACACTTCTAGTTTCGCTGGCGTGATTGTATCTGGACGACCTGCCTCAACTGTTACTTCACGCACATTTTTCACATCTGGGAATGCTTCATACATTTCTTCATACAGCATATCCATCTCTTCTGCTGTAATACTTGTTGGTGTACCGCCGCCGTAATAAATTGTCGTAACTGTCACACCTTTTTCTTTTAAAAACTTACCAATTTCACGAACTTCATAATGTAAACCACCTAAGAATGAATCCACAGAGCCTTGGCGTCCGTTAATTGCGTAAGCTGGGAATGTACAGTATGCACATTTCGTCGGACAGAATGGAATACCGATATAAATACTTACTTCCTCTTTCAAACGGTATAAATCCGGAACAACTGCTAATTGACAATCAACAATACGCTGAAGAAGTTCAATTTTCTCTTCATGAATTAAATAGCTTTCACGAAGTTCTTGATGTGCTTCTTCTTTTGACATACCACTTTGAAGCATTTTATGAAGAAGTTTCGTCGGACGTACTCCCGTTAAAATACCCCAGCTTTGTTCAAGACCTGTTAACTGCTGAAGAACAGAAAGATATACATAAGAAACAACATGTTTCACTTGCTTCATACGCTCTTTTTCATCTGTAAAAGCAGATAAATCTTTCGCGAATGTTTCTTCATACACATTTCCAGTAGCAACATCTGTTAAGCGAGCTGATGCTTTCACATTCTCTTCAATGTGTATATCAACGATAAGATTTGCTTCCTCTTGTTCAAATCCAATCGTACTATCTTCAAAAAATAAGCCGCCAATATTTTGTAGCGGACGTAAAAAACGATCATCTTGTAACGTTTTAATTGAAATTAACAACATTATCACCTTTTCATTTGCAAACTCTCTTTAGTTTACTTGAAGGGCGTTTGCAGGTCAATACAGAAGGTTTTACCTTATTCCTTCTATTAATAACTTAAAGGCATAAGAGATAACATTTCTCTTATGCCTTTTATACATCTATTAACTATTTTTAATCATAAATCTTAAACGTATTCCTAATAACACAAGAACAAAACCAACGAATGGGAGATAGTTCATATCATGTCCTGTGGCTGGAAGTTGTTGATTATTAGAAGAACCTTCCCCTTTTTCGGGTAAGTTAGGCTTCTCTGTTCCTTCACCTGGTGTTTCTGTTCCTCCACCTGGTGTCTCTGTTCCTCCACCTGGTGTTTCTGTTCCTCCACCTGGTGTTTCTGTTCCTTCACCTGGTGTTTCTGTTCCTCCACCTGGTGTTTCTGTTCCTCCACCTGGTGTTTCTG
>NZ_JAAMNK010000057.1:0-14858 GCF_011066025.1 Bacillus sp. EKM202B
TGTCTAGCATCTAAAAATAAAAATTGACGTTTCACGTTGTTTGTTTCGTTTAGTTTTCAAAGTTCAATATCGCGTTTCAGCGACTTTTACAATTTAACATTTATCGTTAAATCTGTCAACAACTTTTTTCTTTCGTTCCTGACGACGCTTATTAATTTATCATATTAAACATTCTTTAGTCAACACTTTTTAAAAAAATGCCAAAATAATTTTATCTTGGCATGATATACAGCTTAATTATTACTAATGCAGCAACACCGGGTAAGCCTAATAAACTTGTTACTGTCGCTGTACCTGCGTTAATCGGAATATGAAAATCAAAATATGTCCCTACAACATTTACGATAAAGAGCAATGCTATTCCTAAAGTAACATGAAAAAGTATTTTACCTATAAAACGCAATGGTTTAGAAGAAACACCAAAAACAAGAAAAATAAAAACAAGAGATAGAATACCAACAATAATAATTGTAGAATTCATTTTTTCCTCCTTATGAATGACCTATACATATCTATATGTATGGGACAAGACGATAAAAAAGAACGTTTATCCTATAACTCCAGTCGGCCCATTGTGATAACTTTTACGCAGCAACATTTTCTTCATACAAACCCATCAGAATCCTCAACGATTCTTTTAAAACGAAATAACCCCTCTACTTTAACAAATAAAAAATAAAAGGTTCTGCTTAAAAAGCAGAACCTTTTACCATTGTTCCATTTTTACAGGGCGACGCTTCGCTTCTTTTAACAAGAAGAAATATTTCGCCTCCGCTATTTTCAAAGAACAAATTACATCTGGAGACGGCTCAACACTTTGTTCAACCATTCTCTTTTGACGTAACCATTCATTCTTTACTTTTTCTAATAGTACAATTAACTTATCGTCATACTCTTTACGCAATTTACCCTTTTTTTGAAAGAACATTTTTGTTTCTCCTCTTATACTTCTCTGCGGCCTTCTAGCGCTTTTGACAGAGTTACTTCATCTGCATATTCTAAATCTCCACCAACTGGTAGACCATGTGCAATACGAGTTACTTTAATACCTGTCGGCTTTAAGAGGCGGGATATATACATCGCTGTAGCTTCCCCTTCAATGTTAGGGTTTGTTGCCAATATCACTTCTTGTACCGTTTCATCGTGCAGTCGCTTTAAGAGTTGCGGGATATTAATGTCTTCCGGTCCAATTCCCTCCATCGGGGAAATCGCACCACGTAACACATGATATACACCTTGATACTCTTTCATTTTTTCCATCGCGATTACATCTTTCGGTTCTTGCACGACACAGACAACCGTTTGATCTCGATGTGAATCATCACAAATATAACAAGGATCACGGTCAGTAATATGTCCGCATACAGAACAATACGCTAGATCTCGCTTCGCATTCACAAGTGCTTTCGCAAAACCTAACACATCGTCTTCTTTCATATCTAATACGAAAAATGCCAATCGAACCGCTGTTTTCGGTCCGATTCCTGGCAATTTCATAAAACTATCGATTAATTTTGATATTGGCTCTGGATAATGCATATATCAATATCCTCCTAGAACATTCCACCTGGTAAGTTTAAGCCTTTTGTAAATTTACCCATTGTAGAATTTGAAAGTTCATCAACCTTTTTAAGTGCATCGTTCGTTGCAGCTAGCACTAGATCTTGTAACATTTCGATATCTTCTGGATCTACAACTTCTTCTTTAATTTTCACTTCAAGAACTTGCTTATGGCCATTTGCAATTACAGAAACCATTCCACCGCCAGCTGTACCTTCAACCGTTTTTTCACCAAGCTCTTCCTGTGCTTTTGCCATGTCTTTTTGCATCTTTTGCATTTGTTTCATCATGTTATTCATATTTCCCATTCCGCCACGCATCATATTTAATTCCTCCTAATAATAGTTATTCTTTTATTTCAATAAGTTCTTGCCCTACTAATTTTACTGCTTCTTCTATGAGAGGATCTTCTTTTTGCTCTGGGCTTTCTTCAGAATCCCCGCCTTCGCGTTGTAAAAAGTCCTCACGAATTTTACCCCATTCACTTTTCGGGATAGCAATCATATTTAACTTTTTACTTAGCAATTCAAAAAGAATTTGTTCCAGCGTATCCATTGCTTCACGATTTTCACTCGCCATTTTACAATGAATCTCATATTGAAATGCTAACACATAAGTATCATCTGAAGCCGCTACTGGCTCACTATTTTCTAATAAAACAGCAAATGCCACTTTGTTATACGATTTGAGTCTTCCTAACAACTCACCCCATACGGCTTTCAATTGTTCTAATTCTTGACGCTTCGCCTGCTTCAACACTTCATTTACACGTCCAACAGGAATTTTCATACTTCCCGTTCGCATTGGTTTTGGTGTTGCACGCGTCTCTCTTACTTCAGGTTGCACGCCAGCTGGTACACCATTCTTTTTAACTTGTTCTAATTCTTTCTCCAGTTGCTGCATTCTGTTCATAACCGCTTGTAAACGATCTGCACCGTTTGCTTGCATCATAAACTGCTGACACAGTTGTATCATCACAACTTCTAAGAAAATTCGTGGATGGTTTGTCCACTTCATCTCTTGTTGCCCTTTACTAAGACTATGAATAATCTCATAGATTACTTCCGGCTGCATTTCTTCACTTAACATGCGGAATTGATCATCTACAATTACTCGTTCCAACATATGTTCTAGTTGTGGTGAAGTTTGATATAAAAGCATATCACGATAATAGTAAATGAAATCTTCCATAAATCGAACTGGATCCTTCCCTTTACTCATCATCTCATCTATGATACGTAATGCTCTTGATACATCATTTTCACGTATACATTCTACTAGGTTACCTAAATATTGCTGAGAAACAGAGCCTGTTACAGCTAAAACATCTTCTGTCGTAACTGCATCATCACTATAAGATATAGCCTGATCAATAAGGCTAAGTGCATCACGCATACCACCCTCGGCAGCACGAGCAACAATTTGTAGTGCTTCCTCTTCTACTTGCGTACCCTCATTTGTCACAACCGTCGATAATCTCTCAACAATATCATTTACTGATATTTTTCGGAATTCAAATCGCTGACATCTCGAAATAATCGTAGGTGGAATCTTATGTGGTTCTGTTGTCGCTAAAATAAAGATAACATGTCCTGGTGGCTCTTCTAAAGTTTTTAGAAGAGCATTAAAGGCACCCATAGAAAGCATGTGAACCTCATCGATAATGTATACTTTATATTCTACAGCACTTGGAGCATATTTTACTTTATCTCTTATATCTCGAATTTCATCTACACCGTTATTTGAAGCCGCATCAATTTCTAATACATCTGAAATAGATCCTTGTGTAATTCCTAAACAAGAAGGACATTCATTACAAGGTTCAGCTACCGGAGCATGTTCACAGTTAATTGCTTTTGCAAATACTTTTGCAATCGTCGTTTTTCCTGTTCCCCTCGGACCAGAAAATAAATAAGCATGTGAAACTTTCTCTTGAAGAAGGGCATTTTGCAACGTTTTTGTTACGTGCTTTTGACCGACTACATCTTCGAACTTTTGCGGTCTCCATGTTCGGTATAACGCTTGGTATGACACGAAAATACGGCCTCCCTCAAAGGTTATTATCTTATATATTATAACCCATTCTGTTTATAGATTCCAAAAGTTATTTTCCATACAAAAAACCCACCTTGTATCAAGGTGAGTTTTGTATACATATATAACTGCCGTGCACCTTCTGTCGATTACGTACCATAAGCGTTACTCAAGCAGTTAGCTCGGTTCAGGCACTCCTGCGGCACACGAGAAAACCCGCTTATTGCTGCTTCCTTCCGGACCTGACAAGGTTCACGGGGTCCCGTTGCGCAGGACCCAAACGTCAACACCACTTACTTAAGGCAGACCTTACAGCAACATAACCTCGAGAAGGGATTCGGCCTCGCTAGAGCGGATTGCGAGTATAGGGCACCGCTACCTCCCCGCTTAGCACGGCAAAGTTAAAACCAATATTCGGTTGCCTTCATTAAAGGCATTATCAGTATAACTTGTTTTTTTATAAAATGCAAATGCGTTAATTCTCGTTACTTTTCTCTAATTTTTTTATCGCTTTTCTTTTTTTACGAAGCTCTCTAAAAAAGTTTGTTAGCAACGTACCGCACTCTTCTTCTAATACACCAGTGACTACTTCACATTGATGATTAAAACGTTCATCTGTTAAAAGATTCATTAATGTTCCTGCACATCCGCCCTTCGGATCACTTGCACCATATACAACTCGCTTCACTCGTGATAAAACAATTCCACCCGCACACATTGGACAGGGCTCTAAGGTTACATATAACGTTGCATCTTCTAAACGCCATGTCCCTAGCTTTTTGCAAGCTTCATCAATCGCTAACAACTCGGCATGAGCGATTGATCGTTGCTCAGTTTCCCTTAAATTATGAGCAACACTAATTACCTCACCATCTAACACTATGACTGCACCAATTGGTACTTCTTGTATTTCCTCTGCCTTTTTAGCCTCTTCTATCGCTAGTTGCATAAAATAAATATCTTGATCTTGTTCCATAACCTAGTCCTTTCATCACAAATAAAATAAACCTTTTTCCATTTACTACACGTGGGATAACTTTTATAAATTCAATCCACCCTAAAAGAAAAAGAGAGGGGATTACATATGAAAAACACTGCTTTGCTCATTATTGATATGATTAATGACTTTCAATTTTCCCACGGGCCCATCCTGGCAAAAAAATGCGAAACTATAACAAATCCTATTTTACAATTAAAGAAAACAATGAAAGCCTTCGGCTATCCCATAATTTATGTTAATGACCATTATCAACTTTGGAGATCTGATATTGACCAACTGATTACTCATTGTACAAATGAGTATAGTGAAAATATAATTCATAAGATTGCTCCACATTCTGATGATTACATTTTTATTAAACCACATTACTCTGCTTTTTATGAAACGCCTTTGAATTCTTTATTGGGCTATTTAAAAATAGAAAATCTGATATTAACAGGAGTTGCTGGAAATATATGTATCCTATTTACTGCTAACGATGCTCATATGAGAAATTATACACTGTATGTACCACAGGATTGCATTGCCTCTAACAATGATCAGGACAATCTGCATGCTTTAAAAATAATGGAAGCTACATTGAAAGCAAATATAATACCGTCATCTCAAATAAAAATTAATTAATACATATATCTATTTTCTAACTTTTTATATCAAATTAACCCGCTCGCTTCCCTCTTGTGCTACAATAATTCTGTTTTGTGTTTTTAGTAGTCACGGCAAATCACTGATTGAAAGGAGGAAACAGCGTGACCGGAGTACCATTTATCACGGTTGAAGGACCAATTGGTGTTGGAAAAACTTCACTTGCGAAGGAAATTTCAACTCACATGCAACTCCACTTACTAAAAGAGATTGTTGATGAAAACCCTTTTTTAGGAAAGTTCTATGAAGACATCGACGAATGGAGTTTTCAAACAGAGATGTTCTTTCTTTGTAATAGATACAAACAACTAGAAGACATTAACATAAAGTATTTGAATCAAAGGAAGCCAGTAGTAGCAGATTATCATATATTTAAAAATTTAATTTTCGCATCCCGTACATTAAAAGATTCTCAATATGACAAATACATGCAAATCTATCGTATCCTTACACAAGATATGCCTGTACCAAATGTCATCGTTTATTTAACAGCTAGCCTGGAAACATTACAAAAACGAATCGCAATGCGCGGAAGAGAATTCGAAAAAAATATGGATCCAAATTACTTACTACAGCTCACAAAAGATTACGAAACAGCAATGGATACTTTTAAAAAGGACCATCCAGATATCCCAGTGTTGAAATTTAACGGAGATGATATGGATTTTGTACAAAATCCCGATGATTTAAACGTCATCCTATCCGCCCTTCAAAATACTCTCTTAAAGGAGTCGAAATAATAATGAATTTAAGGCAAAAATATGATATACCGAATGATGCAGTAATTACTATCGCTGGAACAGTAGGTGTCGGAAAATCAACTATGACAACTGCACTAGCTAACGCTTTAGGTTATCGCACATCATTTGAAAAAGTAGATTCTAATCCATATTTGGACAAGTTCTATGCCGATTTCACACGCTGGAGCTTCCACTTGCAAGTATACTTCTTAGCAGAACGATTTAAAGAACAAAAGAGAATTTTTGAATACGGTGGTGGTTTTGTTCAAGACCGTTCTATCTATGAAGACACTGGAATTTTCGCAAAGATGCATCATGAAAAAGGTACAATGACGGAAACTGATTATGAAACATACAAAGGTTTATTTGATGCTATGGTCATGACTCCTTACTTCCCTCATCCAGACTTATTAATTTACTTAGAAGGTTCTTTCGATGATATTGTAGACCGTATTCAAGAACGCGGACGCCCGATGGAGCAGCAAACACCAATTGAGTATTGGAAAGAGATGCACGGACGTTACGAAAACTGGATTAACAACTTCAATTCATGCCCTGTTTTACGATTAAACATTAATGAATACGATATTTTAAAAGATGGCGATTCAATCGAACCAATCATTAAAAAAATTGGCCATTTCTTAAAACAAACACGTAAACTTGTAAAATAAAAAACCCGTGCATATGCACGGGTTTTCCTATTAAATTACTTCTTCTTTGTTGGAGCAATAATTTCACTCTCAGGTTTTCCAGCGTTAATACGCTGACGAACAGTACTTGTACTAATGTCATATGTTTCAGCAATCTCTTTAACAGTCATTTCTTTCCCGTTAATCACTGCCGTTAATACTTTACCTGTACGTTTTGGAGCTGCTTCTTTCTTTACAGCTGGTTTTTCAACCTTTTTTGGCGCCTCTACTTTTGTCGTAGCTTGCTTTACATCACAAGTACAACCACAAAGTTTACGGAATGTATCATCGCTTATAATGCGCGATACATTTGCACCACTGTTTAAAATTCTATTGTTCTTACAGACAGGACATTGTACATAATATAAAGTTTTTCCATCTAAAGGAAACGTTTGTATAATAAGATCCATGTTGACTCCTTTCATATCTATGAAGATAATCATCGGAATATGAGTGTGTAATAAGGACAAAATCGCCTTACACCATACTTTATGATTGGTTTTAAAATAAAAACTCGTTACGTGTTGGTAACGAGTTCTCCAATCTCCACTTATATGCGCTGTTGTCAATTATATCTGGAGGAGGTAGAGGGATTCGAACCCCCGCGCGACTCTCGCCGCCTGTCGGTTTTCAAGACCGATCCCTTCAGCCGGACTTGGGTATACCTCCATATTGACATCAAATATAATATCAAAAGAAAAACAGTTAGTCAACCCTACTAAAATAAATTATGAGGAAAGGAAAATTTTACTTTCCCCCTCCTACATTACAGTACTGACAACGCTCATAATTACCAATCACTCATACCGATGAATGTTTAAATTTACTTAATAACTGTTTTTCCTCCCATATAAGGGCGAAGAACTTCTGGAATTATAATTGTACCATCTTCTTGTTGGTAGTTCTCTAAAATAGCTGCAACCGTACGTCCAATTGCAAGACCAGATCCATTTAATGTATGAACATGTTCTGGTTTTCCGTTTGGCTCACGGCGGAAACGGATATTTGCACGTCTCGCTTGGAAAGCTTCAAAATTACTACAAGAAGAAATTTCACGATATGTGCCATAGCTTGGAATCCATACTTCAATATCGTATTTCTTCGCTGCTGTAAATCCTAAATCGCCTGTGCACATGCTCATAACGCGATATGGCAACTCTAATAATTGTAACACGCGTTCTGCATCATTTGTTAATTTTTCTAACTCTTCATAAGAATCTTCTGGTTTTACGAACTTCACAAGCTCTACTTTATTGAACTGATGTTGACGAATTAAACCACGTGTATCGCGACCAGCTGAACCTGCTTCAGAACGGAAGCAAGAGCTAAATGCAGCATATCTTATAGGCAATTGCTCTTTATTTAAAATCTCATCACGATGCATATTCGTTACAGGTACTTCTGCTGTTGGAATTAAGAAGTAATCTTCACTTTCAATACGGAATGCATCTTCTTCAAACTTCGGAAGTTGTCCTGTTCCTGTCATACTTGCACGGTTTACCATATACGGAGGTAACACTTCTTCATATCCATGCTCGTCAGTATGAAGATCAAGCATAAAACTAATTAAAGCACGCTCTAATCTTGCGCCTGCACCTTTGTAAAATACGAAGCGGCTTCCTGTTACTTTCCCAGCACGCTCAAAATCTAAAACTCCTAAATCTGTAGCAAGATCCCAATGTGGTTTTGGTTCAAAAGCAAATTCCTTCACTTCTCCCCAAGTACGCGCTACTACATTATCATCCTCTGTTTCACCAACTGGAGCAGATTCATGAGGAATATTTGGAATAGATAACATTAATCTTTCTAAGTCTTCTTCAACTGTACGAAGTTCATTATCAAGATCTTTTACTTTTTCTCCAACTTCACGCATTTCTAAAATTAAAGCTTCTGCATCTTTCTTTTCACGCTTTAATACTGAAATTTGTTGAGACACTTCGTTACGTTTACTTTTTAGTTCTTCTGTTTGAACAAGTAATTCTCTTCTTCTCGTATCAAGCTCTTCAAAACGACCAAACTCCGTTAAATCTTCGCCTCTATGCTGCAATTTTGCTTTTACTTCTTCAAAGTTCGTACGTAATATTTTAATATCAAGCATTATATACTCCTCCTTTTATTTTATAAAATACAAAAAACTCCCGTCCCTATACAAAGGGACGGGAGTTAACCCGCGTTGCCACCCTAGTTGAAAGCATTACTACTTTCCTCTCAAGTAGAAATAACGGCTCTTCACCGGGAATGTTTACTAATCATAAAGATATTCCACATTCCATTCCAGGATGGATTCACAAACTGTTTCTATCGATTTCCACCAACCATCGACTCTCTATAAGAAACGACATTTGTTACTACTTCCTATCAACACGCTTATTTTATAAAATTGTTACCATCAATTTACTATAATCTTATACAAGTTGCAAGTTACTTACACAACTTTTTTCATTTTAGCTTCTTTTACCATTTCGACAAAGTATGCTGTCACACGATGATCATCCGTTAATTCCGGATGGAATGAAGCAGCTAAAAACTGATCTTGTCTTACCGCTACCATTCGATCGCCGTGCTTAGAAAGTACTTCAACGTTATCAGCGACATCTACAACATACGGAGCACGGATAAATACACCAATAAAGTCTTCCCCCACACCTTTCATTGAAAGTGCGGCTTCAAAACTATCTTTTTGGCGTCCAAACGCATTGCGTTCAACTGTAATATCCATAGCACCAATATGTGCTTCTTCATAGCCAATAAGTGTTTTCGCAAGAAGAATCATACCTGCACATGTACCAAACATTGGTTTACCAGACTTCGCAAATGTACGAAGTGGTTCCATGAAAGCATACTTATCAATAAGACGACGCATTGTTGTACTTTCACCGCCTGGTAAAATAAGACCATCAATCTCTTCAAGTTGCTCTATACGCTTTACAACAACAGCTTCTGCACCACTTGCTTCAACTGATTTTACATGCTCACGAACTGCACCTTGAAGACCTAGTACACCGATTTTCACCATTTTAAAGTTCTCCTTCAATTACCATCCACGCTCTTGCATGCGTTGTTCTGGTAATAACGTTGAAATTTCGACACCTTTCATTGCATTACCCAATCCTTTAGAAAGGCTTGCAATTAGTTCGTAATCTTCATAATGAGTCGTCGCTTCAACGATTGCACGTGCAAATTTCTCTGGGTTCTCTGATTTGAAGATACCAGATCCAACAAATACACCATCAGCACCAAGTTGCATCATTAACGCTGCATCTGCTGGTGTTGCTACACCACCTGCTGCAAAGTTTACAACTGGCAAGCGACCAAGGCGTTTAATTTCAAGTAGTACTTCATAAGGAGCACCAGTATTTTTTGCATATGTCATTAACTCATCTTCACGTAGACTTGCAACTTGACGGATTTCTGCATTGACTTGGCGCATATGACGCACTGCCTCTACAATGTTTCCTGTTCCTGGCTCACCTTTTGTACGAAGCATAGATGCACCTTCTGCAATACGACGTGCAGCTTCTCCGATATCACGGCAACCACATACAAACGGAACTGTGTAATCACGTTTATTTAAATGGTATACTTCATCAGCAGGAGTTAATACTTCACTCTCATCGATATAGTCTACCCCTAATGATTCTAATACACGTGCTTCTACAAGATGACCGATACGGCATTTTGCCATAACCGGAATTGACACCGCACCCATAACTTCTTCAACAATCGTTGGGTCTGCCATACGAGAAACGCCACCTGCTGCACGAATATCTGCTGGTACACGCTCTAATGCCATAACGGCAACTGCGCCTGCTTCTTCTGCAATCCTTGCTTGTTCAGCGTTAACTACGTCCATAATAACGCCGCCTTTTTGCATTTCTGCCATTCCACGTTTTACACGTTCTGTCCCTGTTACATTTGTCATGTACAAAAACCCCCCTAGGTGAATTGCTTTCCCCCGTTAAAGGCGAAAATTAAGAATACTCTTACATTCTACCATTAACTATCAGATGCTTGTCTACTACTTTTTCATAAAGTAGGTATGAAAAATGGGAATAAGAAAAAGCTCCTACAATGAGGAGCTTTTAAAACCAACCTTTTACTGTATCAACAGCACTATTCCATATACCACTAAAGAAAGAGCCGATTCCGCGCATAGAACGAGTAAACCAGTTTGCTTCTTCCACTGCTGATGTTGTTACAAGATCTACTTGTAATGACTTACCAGATAAAAATCCAGGGTCATTCGTATCTTTTGGTGTAATTACCATCTGACCAAGTGCAACACCCTTTTTAATAGGTGCTTCTTGTCCCTTACTTGCTTCTTTAAATTCTGTTTTATAAACATCTTTACTTCCTTTTGGCACTGGAAGTGAAACAACTTGTTTTGTTTGAACTGCTACATCTTTATCTTTTGCATTTTCTACTCTTACTGTTTCTTGTCCTTTTACTGAAGAATCTTTTTTATACATTTGCTTCATTTCAAAGTTAGCAAATCCATAATCATATAACTTCTTCGTTTCATCAAAACGTGCTGTATGAGAACTTGTTTTAATAACTACAGAAATAAAACGCATACCGTTTCTTTCAACCGTACCAGTGAAGCAATCACCGGCTTCTGGAGTTGATCCTGTTTTCAGGCCGTCTACGCCATCGTATTGCTTAACTAAACCTTTTAACATCCAATTCCAGTTATCCATATTAATCGGGTATTTTCCGCCCTCTTGGAATACTTTTTTAGGGATTTTTGCTGTATCTAATGTTTTGGGATAATCCTTAATAAGATGTTGTGCTAAAATTGCGACGTCCCTTGCAGACATTTTATTTTCTTCATCCGGTGTTGTTCCTTCGGGATGCTGTCCTTTTAAATCTTTGTTCGTTAGGCCTGTAGAATTTACAAATTTATAATTTTTCAATCCCAACTCTTTTGCCTTATCATTCATCATTTTTACAAAATTAACTTCTTTTCCTGCCACTGCTTCACCTAGAGCAATTGTTGCTCCATTAGCGGAATAAATCGCCATCGCTTCGTATAACTCTTTTACCGTATAAGAACCACCATTTTCTAGTGGAACATTTGATAATGAACGATCCTGTGAAATCTTATGCGCATATTCAGAAACCTTAATCTTTTGATCCCACTTAAGTTTTCCTTTATCCACTGCTTCATGAACTAAATATTCACTCATCATTTTTGTCATACTAGCAATTGATAATAACTCATCTGCATTCTTTTGATATAAAATTTTCCCAGAATTCGCTTCTACTAAAATTGCCGCACCTGCTTCAATGTTTAGAGCGGCTCCTGTTTCAGCCGATGCATTGCTATATGGTAACAGCATGCTACAAGCTAGTGTAAGCACCGTTACCAAAGCCATGAATCTTTTGCAAAACATACCTTTCACTTTTGCTACCCCCAATATCTATGTACTCACATAACCGTTATTCTAACATAATCAAAAAAAAATAGACAGAGATATCAAATCTCTATCTATTTACATATAAGACATTATAATGAGTAGTTTGGAGCCTCTTTTGTAATTTGTACATGATGAGGGTGGCTTTCACGTAAACCAGCACCTGACATGCGAATGAACTGTGCATTCTCACGTAAGAATTCTAAATCCTGTGCTCCACAATATCCCATACCTGCACGTAATCCACCAACTAATTGATGAACTGTATCTGCTAAAGGTCCTTTATATGGTACGCGTCCTTCAATACCTTCTGGAACAAGTTTTTTGTTTCCTTCTTGGAAGTAACGATCTTTACTTCCTTTTTCCATCGCTCCAACAGAACCCATACCACGATATACTTTAAATTGGCGACCTTGATAAATCTCAGTTTCTCCAGGGCTTTCAGCAACACCAGCAAACATACTACCTAGCATAACAACGTGTGCTCCTGCTGCTAAAGCTTTAACCATATCACCAGAGTACTTAACACCGCCATCAGCAATAACTGGAATACCGTGTTTACGAGCTTCTGTTGCACAATCATAAACTGCTGTTAATTGTGGTACACCAACACCAGCTACAACGCGTGTCGTACAAATAGAACCTGGTCCAATACCAACTTTAACTACGTTTGCACCAGCCTCGATTAATGCTTTCGTTGCTTCAGCTGTAGCAACATTTCCAGCGATAATATTTAGTGCTGGATATTTCGCACGAACTTCTTTTACCTTTTCAATAACACCTTTAGAATGCCCATGAGCTGTATCAAGTACAATTGCATCTACGCTAGCTTTTACTAATGCATCGATACGAAGCATAGCATCAGCCGTTACACCAACAGCCGCTCCAACTAATAAGCGTCCTTGCTTATCTTTAGCAGAGTTTGGGAATTCAATTACTTTTTCAATATCTTTTATTGTAATAAGCCCTTGTAATACACCGTTATTATCAACAAGAGGGAGCTTTTCAATTTTATACTTTTGTAGGATCTTTTCAGCTTCTTCCAGTGTAGTACCAACTGGAGCTGTAATTAACTGTTCTTTTGTCATTACGTCAGAAATTTTGATTGAGTAATCTTGGATGAAACGCATATCACGGTTGGTAATAATACCAACTAATTTTCGCTCATCTAAATTATTTACAACTGGTACACCTGAGATACGATATTTTCCCATAAGATGTTCTGCATCATATACTTGATGTTCTGGAGTTAAGAAGAAAGGATCTGAAATAACGCCGCTTTCAGAGCGCTTTACTTTATCAACTTGCTCTGCCTGTTGCTCAATAGACATATTCTTATGAATAATTCCTAAACCGCCTTGGCGAGCCATTGCAATAGCCATGTCAGCTTCTGTTACTGTATCCATTCCTGCACTAATTAACGGGATGTTTAGCTGTAAGCTTTCAGATAAAACTGTTTTAATACTTACTTCTCTTGGTAATATATCTGACCTCGCTGGTACAAGTAATACATCATCAAAAGTCAAACCTTCTTTAACAAATTTAGATTCCCACATAATTGTTCCCCCCATGATACCAGAAATTATTATTAGTAGCTTATCAATTGGTTAAAATACTGTCAAGGACGTATATATATGTTAGAATTTTTAGACAATAAAAGGAGCGTAATATATGCATCAAACACATTGTACTTGGCAGCAATTAAGTTTCTTTTTTTCATCTCAAAATGTACAACGTTATCTTGCCCGTTGTTATGAAAAATCCTCCATACAAGATGCTGAAAAAAAAAGTTTTGAAAACTGTTATCCCTTTATTTACTACTTAGAACACGGGAAAAATTATTACGAATTATATAAGGCGGCCCCTTTTTCGATTCAACCAATGTTGTTATTTTATGGAATTAGCCAACTATTTAAAGCTTGCTTGTTAACTATTGATCCTAACTACCCAGAATCAACTACTGTTTTAGCTCATGGCGTTACAACTCGTAAACGAAAAAAACAGGGGTATCAATTTTTAGAAGATGAGGTGAAAATACAGAAAAACGGATTATTTACTCACGTTGCAGAACAACTGTTTCACATGAAACACTTAGAAGCGGAGAAGTTTAATATGTTAGAGCTGATGGGGAATATTCCTGAATTACAAAATTTGTTTCGTTATAGTCAAAAAGTATCAACTTTATATAAGATCGATTCAACAAATAAAAATGAGCTCTCCTTTTCAGTCAATATATTAGATCGATTACATATGACTAAAGAGCGATTTTCTCGTTACATCGAAACAACTTGTAAACATTTATCGATACAACACGTAGCTGAGAAAAATAGTGAATCGAATGTGTTTTTTTCAGCGCCTATTCAATCGTGGAATCCTATGTATAGTACTCCTTTATACTATGAGTACCTTACTAATACTTATTACTTACCACTTACGACTAATCCTAGAAATTCTAAACCCATTTTACCTGAGCTCCTCGTTCATTACTTATTGCTCTATAATTTAAGCATGATTTCTAGGTATGAAACTGATTGGTGGTATGACTTACTTGGTAGTTATGGATCTGAAGATTATCCATTTATTTATCAATTCCTTAATATTTCTGCCCAAAAAATACCTTACTATATTTCAGTATTTTTACTATCAGAATCTAATCTATTTCATGGGAAATAAAAAAACACGAGTCAAAGACTCGTGTTTTTTAGTTGCTTGGCGACGTCCTACTCTCACAGGGACAAGGTCCCAACTACCATCGGCGCTAGAGAGCTTAACTTCC
>NZ_JAAMNK010000058.1:0-13852 GCF_011066025.1 Bacillus sp. EKM202B
AAGGCGAATAAGAATATAGCATACATACAATAAGGGAATGCAGTATAGATCAGTCTACAAGCATTCCCTTGCTATTAATATGTTAATAATAGTATTTCGAAAAAAGTATGTTGAGGCCTAGTAGTCCTCAACATACTTGTCCATCTCCCGAAAAGAGGGAATAAGAAAAAATAACGTTTTTTTGTACTTAGGGGTAGTGAAAATTCTTAAGTTGATGGCGATGTATGTTGACCCCTAATACAATGATTATTGTGTTTTAAATAAGGAACGACTTCTCACAAGAGAGTCTCTTTTTCATCTTTAAAAATGGTAAAATGTAGTTTAAGGAAGGGTAAGAATGAAAAATGAACATAGGGGGATTTAAATAAGGGATGGGAAAAAACCCTAACTATGATTGTATGAAGTATATAATAGAAAAGGGAGAACTTGAATGAGGAAACTAAAAGTAACTGTTTTTATCTTTTTACTGAGCATATCACTATTCCTATTAAGTGGTTGCTCTATAGACACAAAACCATTAGAAAAACCAATAGGAGATTATTTGTCCGAAAACTACGGGATAAAGAATGGGGATTTTAAAATTCTTTTTGCTGATAGTGGGTTTGGAGCTTCTGATCTAGAGACTTACGTGGAAATAAAAAAACCATACCGCACTCTTGCTTATTTAATTGTAGACAAAGAGTCACATGAAATAGTTAAAAATGGAAGCGATGATGTTTTTCTAGAAATATTCAAAGGAGCTTATGTTGAACAACATCGTGATGTTTTGAAACAATCCGATAAAATGATAAAAAAGTATAACTTATTAAGTGAATTCTCCTATAATAAAAAGAAACCAAATTTCTATTACTATTTAAATATACATATAGATAAACAACAAGAAAAGGAATTAATTGAAAATTTCAAACGCGATCAAAAAATAAACACTGACAACATAATGAAAATGTTAAAAGATAGTAAACCTATAGATCATGCTAATTATATAGGAGTTATCAATTTTAATTACTATTACAATACCTACAAAAATAGTGAAACTGTTCCCAATGCTCAAAGTATTATGGATGATTTCGAAAAGAGCCACGTGCTAACAGAGGGCATTTATAAGATAGCTGTTGTGACCATGTATTCCAGCCCTAATGAAACAACCATAGGAGGAACGGACAGTCGTAATAATAATGTCATGTTTACCGTGGATAAACAAGGGAAATTCGAAATATTAAAAACAACTGTAGATTCTTGATAAAATACGTCAATTTTTGTGTTTAAAAAAAGGGTCGACTTCCCACAAGGAAGAGGAGGCACTGAAAAAGTCCTCATGGTTTAAAAAGTGAAACCGACTTATGAGCAGCCCTTTCCTTTTTGAGTATACAAAAAAAAACGGCCATCCATTTTTAAAGAAATAAAAAAACCAGCTATATTATGCAAAATACTCACAATATAGCTGGTTTTTACTATTTTTCTATAAGGGTATAGTGACCTTATTAGAAATACTTCTATTTTAAATTTACTTCTTTAAAGCGAGAGCAACTATGATAATATCCAATAATCTCTTTTTGACCCTCAGTGTCTTCAATTGTTTTGTTATATCTGTCATAAGCATAGAGTATTCCTAAGTCAAATCCAAATTTACTTATCTTATCTTGTTCAATACGATGATTAATTATAAAATCATCATATTTTTTTAGTTGATTACTAGCAAGCTTTTTGATTACTTTTGCTTGATGTGTAAGATCAAGAAAATTGATATTAGGACTAAGTCCTGGCGCATTAAATGTCACTGCGTTTGATTCAACCCAAGGTATATTCTCATCAATCATTTCACTTTGTACCCATTGTGCTAAGTACCCACCAAGTGAGTGACCTGTAATGTACAAATGACTCATCTTTTTACCATCAGTCTCTATTAATTCTTTAACAAAATTAGTAGCTTCACTAATTTGTAAACCTCCCACGTTTAATGCTACTTGTAATAAATCTTGTATTACCCAGTCCTGCCACTGCTGTGAACCTCTAAATGCAACTGTATAAGCATATTTTTCTTTGGAAATTTCTTTTCTATACACATATACATCAAAGGAAGTTATTGATGGTTTTGCATGTTTTTTGTATAATACCCAGCCTCCTGGACTCTTAAAGGCATTAGCAGGGTCTTCTTCTTCACTTTTTAGTGTTTCTTTATACGTATTGTTTGCCATTTCAGCAAGTTGAAGTGTAAAGGATAACTTTTCCTTTTCTATTTCTTTAACACCATTATCTCGTTTTGATTTAATATTATTATCTATTTCAATAAGACCACTACCTGATCCAACTTTAATCGTTGAGATTTGATCAAAAGCCCAGTTTTTTGGTAGTGGATATCCTAAATTCCCACTAAATCCTGTAGACATCCCACTAACAAAACTTGTCTTCGCATAACCTTTCTCTGAAACTTGAATACATACATTTCGAGCGCCATAAACACCTATTTTATAAGATCCACCAAGTTGAGCCATTTTCTCATTTAAGGCTTTGAAATGAGGAAGAATATTATCCGTAATATCTGTCCCATATGCATCAAAATCAACTGCAAAGTAAATAGTCGTATCGTCTTTAAATCCATATTCTTTCGCTGCATTGTATGCCGCTACTGCATCCGCTCTACCTTTGTCCGCACTAAAACTTGAAGCCTCTCTACCATTAGCTTGGTAAATTGGAAATACAGATAATCCAGCATCAAAAATGTTTTTCAATTCACCCGGTTGTATTTTTTTATTGATACCACCTGCAACATTAACAAGATAACGTCCTACAGTTTCATAACCAGCAGCCTTTAAAGCTTTACCTCTCTCTAAAGTGACTTCCGTTATACAATCACATGCTTGTCCTTTTCGATCAGGATCCCCGGTACTAACTAATGCTGATAACCAAGTTGACTTATTGGCAACACCATCTTGAGGAAGTAGTGTGAACTCTTGGAATTTCTTGACTGCACTTTCTACGTTCGCATTATATGTTGTTGAAAACGAACCAGAATCATGACCATTAAAGTATAAAGCGTATTGGAATAATGTAACGAATCTACCCGAACTCCCTACTTTTAGGATTGGTAATCCATTCTTTGTTGCAGGACCAATTGAACCAGTTTGAGAACCTGCAGCAATTCCCATTTCTGTTTGTAAGCCATACACTAAAGCTTTATTTGTACCTCGTTGGTAATGACCATCTGTTGGTTGAACTTCAGATGTTTTGTAATATTTATTATTTAAATCTTGTTGGATTTGTCGTACTTTTGCATCTCCACCCGGAGTAAGACGATAAGCATCCATTGTTAAGAAAGCTTTAAAAATATAGTCATACACTGTACCATCAGTCACTGGAAGACCAGCATCTTTTTGTAAACTTACAACTGCATTTTTTGTTTTCTCATCAAAAACATCATCAAATTTTCCTGGATTATATCCTTTACAATACATAGCACCTTTTAAAATTGTAACAATCGCTTTTCCTTTTTCATCAGTAGGAACTTTTCCTAAAGTCATTTCACCCCACTGCTTATATTTAGAAGCTGTAGTTGGTCCAAATGCATCCGCAAGCGAAGTAATACCCAATTCAATTTGAAGCGCTCTTGTTAAAGCATACACAGTTGACCAACCTGTTTTACCATTTAAAGGCGCTGGCTGAAAACCTGCAACTTTTCCATATTTTAAATTTACCCATGTTTGTACTGCAAATACTGCTGGATCTCCTTTTGTCTCTACTGGATTTTCTTTTGTTTCTACCATAATAAATCTTCTCCTTTTTTCTTATTAGTGAAGCTTAATTTACTAATGTGATTGAAAATAAATATCCACATTTCAAATAAAAATTTAATTAAATTAGGCTCTTACTCTATTAAGTGAAAGGAAAGTAGAATAAATAAAAAAAAACAAAAAATATTTTAAAAAATTTAGGATAAACAAAAATAGAGGTTTTTTTGTCGTGTGGGGACGGAATTTCATGTATAACGTATTCTATTAATATGGTAAGTGAAATTATAGTTCGAAAGCACTAGCGGTTCGGCTCATATAATAGAAAATTTAAGCTGATGAACCTTAAATAGTTGCTTTTGGATGTATTGGCTTGGTGCCGCCAAAATTTGATCCGAGAAAATTTTTGTGAGGATGGATCTTAGGATGGGGCAAAGACCAATGTTTTCGCCAAGATTCGTGGTTCTACTGTTAGAAAAAGGCGAATAAGAATATAGCATACATACAATAAGGGAATGCAGTATAGATCAGTCTACAAGCATTCCCTTGCTATTATTATGTTGTGTTTTTAATATAATATTAGTAAGAGTAATCTTGAATTAAATTTAATATTTTCCTATGAAATTAATTAGTATATCTTGGTGGTGCGATAATTGGACAAGTTAAAAAAATTCTCTAAAGTTTTTATAATGTTTTTTATTTTGTATGTGATATTACTTATATTTTCTCCAAGTAGAATAGTTGGTAGGTCAGCTATCCAAAAAGATGACATAAAATTACAGGTATATGCACAAGATACTACGGGAGCATCTCAAAAAATAAGTAAAAGTGATTTAGTTATATTAAAAGAAAAAATTAAAGATATATATCCTAATGTGAAATCTACGGACATTGAGCTTGAAGGTGACACACCGTTCCGTCATGTTGATGATCCAGCTTATATTGGAGAATTTACTGTATACGGAAAAGTTATAGGTACAACAATAAATGAAACATCGAGAGAAAATACAGTTGCAGTTTTAAAAGTTTCATATTGGGATATGCCGATGATTCGATACCTGTTTTATGAAGATTCTATCGTAAGATTTTCACTTATAATTTTGTTTCCTATATTTTTTGTTGCACTTTGTATCTTTTGTTTATGTTCTAAGAAACGCATCGTAGCGTTATAAAAAAAGGCATGCAATAATCTGTTGCGGATCCTTTTATTATGATTTATCTTCTTGATAATTAAGAATTAGGAAGGTGAATTATATAGTTAATAAGAGAAATTATAGGGGATAAGTTTTGACTTGAAATAAAATATATATTATCCATTTGTTGACAGAAACACGGGAAGTATATATATTTTATTTAATATTATGATTTTCTATTTAAGGGGTGCTATATGTTTAAAGATAAAAAAATGATTCGATTTGGTTTATGGCTATTTGTCTCTTTATCTGTAATTCAGTTTACTATTGGTTGTGTAAAAGGATATTATAAAGCCTCTACAGGTAATGAATTATTAATTTCAGAAACATGGAAAACGGTATTATTAGATGCTCCTGAAGGAATACTTGTTATTTTGGGTGCAATTGCTTTATATCAATTCACAAAAAAAGCACCAGAAAAAACGGCATCTATGTAGATGTCGTTTTTTTGATAGATTTTAAATATAGAAATTATCAAGTATATTGTCTTTTTCTTCTTTATTAATTCCAATGTATTTTAGTGTGATTTGGGGTGTACTATGATTTAGAATTTCTTGCAACATGGCTACATCTTTTGTTTGTTTATAGAACCAATAACCGAAGGTTTTGCGCATAGTGTGTGTTCCGATAGATTCTACACTGGCAAAATCTCCGGCTTTTTGCAATTGTCGATAAGCTTGGATCTTACTAATGGGTTTGTCTCCTTTTCGAGAAGGAAATAACCAGATGTTATCTAGAGTTTGAGCATAAGAGTATACATCATCAAAAATGGAAGTAAGGTTAATCATGCGTTCTTTCTTTGTTTTTCCTTCTTTGATTTTGAATTCTTTTCTCTTTTTCCGTTTTAACTTTATTATGGTTTGTGTTTCGAGTTGGAGTAGATCACTCACGCGTAATCCGGTATGGATGCCGATAAGAAACAGGATATAGTCTCGTTCGGAACAATGACGTTTGAGGGCCCACTTCATATCTTCGATTTGTTCTTTACTTCTAATGGGTTGTACATCAATAAGATGTGGCTTTTTATACATAGATTTATGACCTCTTTATTTATAGTGTTTTGAATGTATACTTTCGTTATATAAATTGAGGATATCAGGGGAATTGTCGAGAAGTCAATGATTTAGGTGTTTTGAATGTAAACTAATATCTAAAAGTTTACATTCAAAAAAACGGTAAAGGTACTAGGAAACTTCCTAGCAAGACAAAAATGTAGTTTTTTGGGGTCGGCATGCCAAACCCGTAGCTTGCTCTTTTTTTCTTTTTTAGAATTCCACACTTAATTGTTACTTTACTTTTGATTATAAGAACGTTGGTATTGGGCCATGAAAGATGGTTGGTGTTAATTCATCTTTTATTCAAAAGTTTACTTTTTTTATTTTTATATTCAACATTAATCATATAAAATTGTGATATACACATAAAATTATAGAGGAGAGGGAATTAGATGGTTGATTTTTCAGGAGTAGTAAATGTTGTATATACTGTGGGTAGAATAACACCTAATGGGATTTTACCATTAGGTACAGCTACTTTATTAAATAAGATGAATCATTTTGTTACTGCTGCACATGTAACTAATAATGATGATAATAATTTAGTCGTTGTTTTACCTAAAGTTGAATCTCTTTCAGATTATCAAGATATGTCTTCTTATCAAGAGATAAATTATCTTGAAGTTAAAATTGTAGCTACTAATCCATTACATGATTTATGTATTTTAAAATTATCTAATGATAAGATCGAAACGAGTTCAACTGTTACTATTTCAAGTTTAGATTCTTTAAATGTAGGAGATAAAGTTAATTTATTTGGATTTCCAGATTTAAATTTTGGACGTGTAGTTTTGACTAAACAAGAAACTGAAATTGGTGCGAAAATATTACTTGAAAATTTAGGAGAAAAAGTAAAACATGCTGTTATAAATATTCAATCTAGACAGGGACAATCTGGTGGTCCTGTTTTTCGTTTGAATAGTACAAATTTAATTGGAATATTAACAGGAGCTTATGTACCTGGTGGAAAAGAAGGTGGAGGTATTTTAATTGGAGGGATAGATCCAAGGACGCTTCATCCTGCAACACATATTGTTTCAGCAGAATATATATTGGAGATGTTAGATTATGAATAATGTAGATTATTTAATTGAAATTTCAGCAGATCAATGGTTAAATGTACTGCCACAATATCAAAAGAGAATTGTAACAAGATTAATTGAAAAGAATGAAGATGTGGAAATTGCGGCTATACAATATTTAAATTTAGGTATTTCTGATACAGCTCCTTTTAGTGCTAGTGGAACTAAAAATATTTTTATAGATAAAATCAAACTAGAATTTGAACGTTTTTTATGTGGAGATCAAAAATATGAAAATGAGCGTCAAAAATTATCAGCTGAATTGAAACCAGGACATACTTTAATCGTTTCTACTTTATCGTCAGCCATATCTGTATATGTAGGTGCTTCAGCTGCATATTTAGCTCCAATAATAGTTTTATTATTAATGAGTGTTGGAAAAGTTTCTATTAATGCTTGGTGTGAAATTTGTATGGAAAAACGTAAGAATGTAAGTAGTGAACTGTAATCTTATATAATAAAAAATCCCCTCATGCTATAATTGAAAGCGACCAAGCAAACAATTAGAGAAGAGGGGTTTTTATTGTATATCCTTGTTTTTAAATTCTATAAGAATCATAGCATAAAATCTTTTTCTTCTCTAGTTGAAAATCTTAGGAAAGAGGAGAAAGATTATGTCAAAGCTCGTCAATTTAGAACAAGCTGAAAAGAATGCAAGATTGAGAGATATCGAGAATTCAAAGATCTTGTCAGAAGAAGAAATGTATTTAGCAAATGAACTTCAAGCAAAAGCTAATTCTCATGGTATGAAGCTAGTACCAGAACGGAAAGTGAAGAATAAAGCTAAATTTGCTCAAATTATTCAAGAGAATTGGTTATATCTTATTCAGAATAATTATTTGAAAAACGAAGAAATTATGTTTTTAAACAAAATTATTGGTTTCATAGGGTTTCGATCTAATTGTATTGTTCATGATATTAATGCAAAAGAGCAATTACCTATGACTCAAACTGAAATAGCAGAAAAAATAGGTTCTAGTAAAAATACAGTTAGTAGATTAATAAAACAATTAATTGAAAAGGGTCTAATTGGACGTTTTGAGTCGGGTAGAGATGGAATTAATGCTAGAATGTATGCACTGTACATAAATCCTAATGTGATTCTTTGTGGAGATCGAGACAATATTAATCAAACACTACAAACTATGTTTATAAGAAAACCAAAAGAATTGAAAAATTTACCTATAAAATTAGTGTAACCTGTATGAATTTCATACAGGTTTTTTTGTAACTTTCATAGTTATCGAATTCGATAACTAAAGTTATCGAATTCGATAACTATGAAAAATCTTGAAACCCTTGGTATTACTGTGTTTTTTCTACTTTTGTATGCTTGTCCCTTCTCACTCTCTATATAAAGGGCTAAAAGTTCCGCAAGGAACGGGTCGTATTTTCTTTCGCTTTGCTACAAAAAATCTCCACCCTTTTCGCTTTGCTACATCCTTGCAAAACTTTTTTCGGCTCGAGTTTGGATATCACCAAGCCGATACATCCAAAAGCAACTATTTAGGTTTATCGGCTTGAATTTGCTATTATACGAGCCGAACCGCTAGTGCTTTCGAACTATAATTTCACTTACTATATGGATAGATACGTAATACGTGGGGGCTCGTCCCCACACGACGAACCAGCCTCAACCCCAAAAGCAAAGGAAAACCTTCTTTTAAACCTGTTTATTTTTCTTTTTAAGCGTTTGTTTTTGTTTTCACGACAAATGGTATTGTTTTAGATTTGTATTCTTTAAAAAGGATTCTGAAGCGTCTGAATAGCGTTTGGTATTTTATTGTTATTTATTTCTAGATTAAGAATTTATATGTATTTAGTGTTTATTGTATTCTTTTAGTATTTTAAAGTAATGTTTAATTACAATTCATTAAAAATATCATGTCGTTAGTGAGTACTCATATGGAGACATCAAAGGGACTTTGTGTACTCACTGAGTCTACATCTAGGGACACGATGGGGACATTTGGTGGGTTTTGTGTCGTCAGTGAGTGGACATCCTGGGAATTTTCGTGTACCCACGTTTAAGCTAGGCTCCGCCTAGTCCCAACCCCTAGTTGGGCCCAAAAACCCCTTATGCTCTTCTCTCTTTTTTGATTCGGAATTTCCAATTTTATAGAAAAGCTTGTTTTTCAATTAAAAATTATTATGCTAAAAAACAAATAATTAATTTATGTGCATGTAGGAAGGTTTAGGGGATCCCTATTTAGGAACAAAGTTTATGAAGATGTTTAGGTGTTTGTTTAAATATTTTTAATAAGTGTTCATCTAAACAAGGTATTTATCTGAACAGCATCTAAACACCTGATATAATAATGTTTACGGGCACTGTTCAGATGCTGTTTGTTTGTTTAGATAGGAGTGATTTAAACAATGATTAGGGAAAAACATGAATTAATTTGGCTATCGGCTGAAGATATAGCAAAACAAGTTGGTGTATCTTCAATGACAATTAAACGAAATTGCAATACTTATGAAGAATTTATTCTATTCAAACAGGGGGAGAAAAATAAGTACTATATTTCTTCTGAATGTGTGGATGTTTTAAAATTTATTAATAGACTTCGAAATAAAAAGAATGTCCCTCATAAAGAGATTTTAGAAGTATTAGACAAAGAAGGTTTTAAAAAATATATTGCTGTTGATATGGAAGTTGTTCAGGAAAACACTTCTAAACAAACATTTGAACAGACTATGTTTACCTTAGATGAAGTGAGAAAGATAGTTGCGGAAGAATTAGAAAAAGCAATGGAAGATCAAGCAAATAAGAAAGATGAACAAATTATGTATTTGATGAGAGAGATTCAAGATTTAAAAAGAATTATGATAGAAGAAAAACAAGCAATATTAGAAATAGATTCATCCGAACAACAAGTAAACAATGAAGAAGTACAAGAAATTAAAAAGGAATCGTGGTGGCGACGCATGTGGAATCGCTGAGTCCTGGCGTTTATGCCGCGAAAGTTCCTTGACGATGAGGGGAACCCTCATGCAAACTCGCCAGGGGTGGCCCCAGAAGGGCGGTTTTTGCCCGCTGGGGTTAGCTTTGGGAGTTTGAGGGTTCGGAGGCTCGTGGTCAAGGGAACCGTGGAATAAAAAGCGAGGACGGACCCCAGGACAGGGCAAAAACCAATGTCTTCGCCAAGATTCGTGGTTCTACTGTTAGAAAAAGGCGAATAAGAATATAGCATACATAGAATAAGGGAATGCAGTATAGTTCAGTCTACAAGCATTCCCTTGCTATAAAGATGTTAATAATAGTATTTTGAAAAAAATATAGTAAGGGTATCCGAGATTTTGTACAGTCTTTTTACTAATTCATTAATAAATGCGAAATCTAAAATAAAGCTAGATTAGGAATGTATAAAAAATTGTATAGATTGATAGGATAAAAAGAGTTTTTCTTGTGAGTCTTGAATCCCTTTTTTTACCGATGGTACAATTGAAATAATGGAGGGATATTATGTTAATTTATTATGTAATACCATTTTTTCTTATATCTGGTATTTCAATATTTTTATTTTTCATATCTGTTTCACCAAAAATTAAGGCTAAAAATTTATCATTGATAATGGTCTGTTTAGCGATAAATGTACTTACAATTCCAATTTCTTGTTTAGTAGGTTCGTTTGTTTCTTATAGAAATGAGGCGGCAACAGAATTTACATATAATAATCCACTTTATTTTTGGAAAGGATTTTTCTTTATTCAAATAATACCGATTTTTGTGCTATTTGTGGCTTTTTTGATGTTTATTTGGAAGAGGATAAAAAATGATAAATAGAATCCTAAATTTCGGTTAACATGAATTATGCGAATACGAAAGTCCTCCAGTAAAATAATCTGGAGGACTTTTAATAGTTTTTAAAATATATTTAATTTCAATAAAAGGGTATAGTGTTTTAATTAGAAATACTTTTATTTTAAATTTACTTGTTCGAAGCGAGCTGGACTATGGAAATATCTAGCTGGTATATCAACTTCATCTAGCGAAACGCTATAAATATGCACTGTTCCTAATTTAGTTCCCAAAGGACTTACTACATCTTTTTCAATACGATGATTAATTATAAGACTATCATATTTATTATTCTTATTATTTTCAATTTTTTTCATTACTTTCTTTTGAAATTCACCAGTATTTGTAGGATTTTCTATAGGATTAAAACCTGGTGCATTAAATGTTACTGCGAGTAATGCAGATCCAGGTAAGGCGCCATCAATTATTTCACTTTGTACCCATTGTGCTAAGTATCCACCAAGTGAATGACCTGTAAGATACATATTTCTCATATTTTGATAATCAGTACGTACTAATTGTCCAACATAAGCAGAAGCGTCTTCAGCTTGTATATTTGAAATATTTAGTCCTACTTGATAAACATCTTGTAGTACCCAGTCTAGCCAATCATGTGAACCTCTAAATGCAACTGTATAATCATATTTATCTTCTACAGTTGTTTTTCCTTTGATAACTAGTTTTCTATATACATATACATCAAAAGAAGTTCTTTCATTTGTAGATCTTTGGTACAATTTCCAATCTCCTAAAGCTGTTGTCTCACCGATTTCTTTTTCTTCATTATACGTAGATCTTGCCATTTCAAGAAGTTGCATTGTAATAGATAATTTACTACTATCTTTTTCCATTTTAGAAACGCCATTATCACGACCTGATTTAATATCTTTATCAATTGAGATAGAACCATCCCCACTTCCAATTGAGTATTCTTTAATTTGATCAAAGGCCCAATTTTTTGGTAATGGGAATCCTAGGTTTCCACTAAAACCAGTAGACATACCAGAGACAAAGCTGTATGTTGCGTATTTTTTGTCTGATACTTGGATACATACGTTTCTTGAACCGTATACTCCAATATCGTAATAACCATTTCCTAATTTTTTCATTTGTTCGTTGATTGCTTTGAAGTGCGGTAAAATTATGTCTTTAATATCGTCACCTGTTGCATCAAAATCTACCGCGAAGTAGATAGTTGTACCTTTTGGGAATCCATGATATAAAGCGGCGTTATAAGCTGCAATTGCATCTTTTTGGCCTTGAACGGCATTAAAATATTCTTTGTCGCCACCATTTGTTTGGTAGATAGGGAAAATACTAAGGCCAGCGGCGAAAATATTATCGATTTCTCCGTCTTGAATTTTTTTATTTTTAGCTTTTTTCCCTTTAGCGTTTGTTAAATAACGTCCTACTGTTTCATAACCAGCTGCGACTAATGTTTTTGCTCGTTCAGGAGTAACTTCTGTAATACAATCACAAGCTTTACCTTGACGTTCTGGATCTCCTGTACTTACTAATAGAGAAGCCCATGTTTGAAAATCTGAAACGCCAGTTGCTTTCAATAATGAAAAGTTTTGGAATTGCTTTAATTGTGTAGCTACAAATGCTGAATAATTACCATCAAAGGGTACATCGTGACCATTGAAAATAAGGGCAGCTTGGAATAGGTATACAAAAGGACCTGTTGAACCTTCTTTTAATACGACTGATTGAATTTTTTCTTGTGTTTTTGGACCAAAGTACCCATTAGCTACACCATCTTGTAATCCTTCTTCATATTGAATCGCAAACATTAATGCTTTTTGTACATCACGTGAATAATGACCATCGCAAGGCATATAGAAAAAGTCAGCGCGATTGATATATTTGCTGTTTAACCATTGTTGGATCTTTCTAATTTTTTCACTTCCGCTATTAACTAATACATAAGCATCCATTGTTAATAGTGCTTTGAATAATTTAGGAGTTACTGCGCCATCATTTGGTGTAGCGCCTAAATCTTTTTGCATAGAAGCAATAGCAGATTGTGTACCAGGTGTATATGTTCCTGTAATGCCACCAGGTCCATAACCTTTGCAATATAAAGCGGCTTGAATAATTTTTACAATATTTGTGTTTGTATTAGATGTTGTACTAATTGGACATTTTTTTGTAATTTCTGCTAATGTACCAGGTCCAAATGATGTAGACGTTGCTGTAATTCCAAGTTCTAATTGTAATGCTTGTGTTAAAGCTCCCATTGTAGACCAACCTGTTTTTCCGGTTACTTCAATTTCTTTATAACCAGCTCTACCTTTATAGGTGGTGTTTACCCATTCTTGTGCTTGTTTTACCATTTGATCCATTTTTATTACCTCTCTTTTAATTATTTTTTAAAAGCTTAATTTACTAATGCGGTTGAGAATGAATATCCATATTTCGAATAAAATTCAATTAAATTAGGCTCTTACTCTATTAAGTGAAAGAAAGAGAGAATTAATAAAAAAAGTAAAAAAAAAAATCGAAAAATTTAATACAAGCAAAAATAGCAATAACATTAGATTTGATAATCTGATGTTATTGCTATTTTTAAAGTAGAATTTTGTTTGTCGTGTGGGGACGTAACCCCACATATAACGTGTATCTATCAATATGGTAAGTGAAATTATAAGACGAAAGCACTAGCGTTTCGGCTCGTATACTAGCAAATGCAAGCAGATGATCCGAATAGTTGCTTTTGGATGTATCGGCTTGGTGATATGTTTTGCAGGGATGTAGCGATTCTTCAGTTTTTTTGTTGATATGCTGCAAAATTTATTTGATGATGTAGATTTTTTGGGTTTTTGGTCAAGGGAATCGTGAAATAGCAAGCGAGGATGGATCTCAGGATAGGGGAAAACTAATGTCTTCGCCAAGATTCGTGGTTCTACTGTTAGAAAAAGGCGAATAAGAATATAGCATACATACAATAAGGGAATGCAGTATAGATCAGTCTACAAGCATTCCCTTGCTATTA
>NZ_JAAMNK010000059.1:0-13086 GCF_011066025.1 Bacillus sp. EKM202B
TTCATCTCCCACCTATCGTTGGGCTACGCCCTTCACACGCTTGAGGAAGGAGAATTCTTTCGGGAAATTCGTTAAATCAAAAGATTCATAAAAAACGTTATTCTTTCTAAACAAGATTATTAGAAAGAATAACGTTTTTTATTAGGTTCTTAGGTTGATAGACATGTATGGTTCCCGCTAGGAGGTAATACATATAGAAAACAACAGTAGCAAAAATAATAATAGAGTATTGGTTAAGGATGCAATTGATTAAATAAAGTTTTTGTGTAATTCCACAAAAGTGAGATGTATTTTTCTCCCTTCTTAACAATGAAAAAACGTTTTGAACACTCTATACTCTAATTACATTGAACTACTCAACGTTTTCTTTATACTGATACAGATAAAACGTGGCTTGAAGTTTATACCTTTGATCATAAGGAATGGCCAAAGATCAAAAATTATGAAGCGGCAGTTAAAACAAGAGAGCATGTATATGAAACTCCAAAAAACTCCAACTACCAGAATCTTAAATCTTTTATCAAATCCATGGCTGATTATCAACGAAAATAAAGGAGCAGAGAGTATGACAACAATTTTAGTATTAGATGATGAGATAACAATTCGTAGTTTTATTACTTTAAAGATGAAGCATGCTGGTTTCAATGTTCTAGAAACCGATACAGGTGAAAAAGCTCTTGAGCTTCTAGAAAATCATAATGTTGATATTATAATACTTGATGTTATGTTACCAGGAATAGATGGTTTTCAGGTATGCAAACAAATACGAAAAAACAACGAAAAGATTGGTATTATCATGTTAACGTCACGTGTACAAGGTAAAGATCAGGTTCACGGTTTGACAATTGGGGCAGATGATTATATTAAAAAGCCATTTAGTATAAATGAATTAGTAGCACGTGTACAATCATTGCTAAGAAGAGTAAAAGAAACTAAAAAGGATATGGCATCGATTCACTCAGAACCATTTAAATTAAATATTCTGCAAGAAAAATTATATAAGGATGGGATAAAAATTGACTTAACTCCAACAGAGTATATTATTTTACGATATTTAATGGAAAATTCCATAAAACCAATTCCACGTGATGAACTCTTAAATAAAATATGGGGTATAAATTGTTTAAGTGACACAAAAGTAGTAGATGTGAATATCAGTCGTCTTCGTCAGAAGATCGAACCTAGTCCTTCTAATCCTCAATTTCTCCTTACTGTATGGGGAAAGGGATATAGGTGGAATGGAAGAAAACAATGAGGGGAAAATGTATCACCTGGTTACTACTACTAGTGATAAACAAAAACAGTTGGAAGCATTATCAGGAATCGTTTTATTAGTAAGTAGAAGATTAGCTAACCTTTTTATTCTTGATAAAACTTCCACTGTAATAATATAAAAACATATTAATTATTTATAATTTTATATACAGATTCATTAGGAGGTGTAAAAAGATGAAACAAGCCAATTTAACTATAACCCTAACACTCATTCAACTATTCACTTTAGTAACTACCCTATTTATTTGCTCCACAAATGTGCCATTTTTTCCTTGGTTTATTAAAAAAGGATTTGGGTGGATTGGAATCTTTATTACTGCCCCTGTACTATTAATTATAGGCACAATTATGACATATTATGATAAGAAAAAAACAAATTCTATCAAACGAATGAGACAAAGTATTCCTTTCATTACTGTAATTTTCTTCATGTATGTCTCCTTTTTCTCTTTGACAGATAGAATTGTAATAACGACTTTTATCGTTAATCTTGTATTAGTTATCATTACAATTACGTTTTTATCACAAGATATTTCTAAATTACATAGAAACAGAAAATATAGACTTAAAAGAATACGAATGTAACAAAATTGTTCTGATGTATATACTGATTAGCACAAAAAGACTCCATTTTGATTAATCTTTTTCAAAATGGAGTCTTTTTGTTTGACGTAAAATCAAGGAAATAAATTTTTCTGATTAAATTCTATTCTAAACTAATAACATGCTTATGTTCTTTATTATAACAAACCTTGAGTTTAGTTAATTATGGAGTTAAATAACTTGTTTTACAGCTAAATCCTATTGATAGATATAACAAAAAGAAGTTTTGACTACCTCTATTTTAAAAATAAAATGAATAGTAAATTATCTAGACGAGAATCAAATTACTTATCTATATGCTGAACAACAAGTGAAGCGTATTCTTTTGCTCCTGTTGGATTTAAATGAATTCCATCTGGTTCGAAATATGATTGATTTCCAGCACTTGCTGCATACCAATCAACTAGCACAGTATTTTGAAATTTGGAAGAGACTTCTTTTAATTTCTCATTAACTACGGACTCCCACGGACGCGGTATTCTAGTATTAACTAATACAATTTCACGTTCATCACCTATTAACTGAATTAACGATTCTAGTTGCTCAGTAGTAAATGCCCCATTTGTACCTAATCCAATAATAACATGACTTCCTAAAGTGCCTTCCTTTTTCATTCTCTCTACTATCTCCAATGCTTGAGACATCTGTCTTCCAATTTTCGCATCAATATTAATATTTGGAAAAGCATCTTTTAAATACGGAGAGACATCGATCATAATTGAATCACCAATGGCTGTAACAGTTTTAGGTTGTTTAATTTGTTTAGAGGCATCTTTATTTTCGTCCTCTAATGTTTTATCAACCGGTTTCTCTTCCTTAGTAACTGGATGAGCAGGTTCCTCATTTTTTTTCACTTGTACCGCCTCTGTCCTAAATTGTTTAGAATTGTCTTTTACTTTTCCAGCTGTTGAAAAACCAAAGATAACTGTTATGGAAAGGAATATTGAACATGTTAAAGCAACTTTATTAACGAATGATAAGTCTCTTATTTTCAAGTCCTTTAAACGAATATTCTTCAATGCACCTTGACGAATTGGATTTTCAATAAACTTCCACGAAAGATGTGCCATAAGTAGAATCAAAAAAACTTGAAAAATAGCTTTAGTAAGATGAGGTCCTTCTGTACTAGCTTGCGAGCTCGTCAATGTGATAATCGGATAATGCCATAGGTATATTCCATAGGACCGAATACCAATCCAACGTAATGGTTTAAACCTTAAAAGCACACTAATTCTGCTAGTTGGATGAGCAAGGTTGGCTACTAATAAAGCAGTAACAACTGATAAAAATAACATTCCTCCACGATATAGGAATGAGTCATATTGATTTGTCTCCCAAAACATAATTAAAATAATAATTAAAGCGATTCCCCCAACTACATCTAAAACAAGACGGGCTGACGGAATAATTTTATTAGAAAGTCTATTACTTGGCCAAAGTAGAGCGAGTACTGCCCCTATTAATAGAGAAAACGCTCTTGTATCGGTACCATAATAAACTCTACTTGGATCACTTCCTGGTTCATACAGTACAGCCATTGCAATTGCTGAAGCAATTGCTCCTAAAAAAATAAATAGTGTCATACGTGATCGTTTTTTTATGTAGTAGAATCCTAAGCTAAGTATGAATGGCCAGAATACATAAAATTGCTCTTCAACAGCCAACGACCAAAAATGATTTAAAGGAGTAGGTTGGCCAAAGTTATCAAAATATGATAACTTATGATAAATGTACCACCAGTTACTAATATATAATACTGCTGCTAACGAATCTCCCCGCATTTTTCCTAGTAAGGAGTTATGAAATAACGTCACCCATGCAAAAACAATAATGAGCATAACAAACATTCCTGGAAGTAATCTTCTTGCCCTACGTATCCAGAAATTTTTCAAATCAATTCTCTTATATTTCTCCCACTCAGTAGCAAGAAGATCGGTAATTAAATAACCAGAGAGCACAAAGAAGACTGTAACGCCCAGGAATCCTCCAGGAATCCACTTATAGTTGACGTGATATAACACGACACCTAGTATAGCCAGTCCTCTTAAACTATCTAATCCGACCATATAACGATTATTTTTCTTTAATGGTGTGGGCATGTATAATCCTCCCTTAAACTTTGCTGATATGTTTGGTTACTTTTTCTCATAAGTGATTATCAACAGAAAACAAATGAAAACTCTATGAATATGAGAAAAAGTACATCTATACAACGAAACTTTTATATAGAAATTCCTTAATTTGTAATTTCGTTCTTTGTTACCAAGCCAAAAAGTCGAAAGAGCATTATAAAATGCTTTTTCGACTTTTACATTATATCATTTAGTTAACTAGTACTTGAATACCCCCTTCTAATATTACACAATCCCAATTTATCCTTTTTACAGATTTTCAATATAAAAAGCTCGGTGTAGAACTTTGATTTGTCTGTAGATAGAAGGGTTTCAAGGTACTTAAATTCATAATTATTTCTCTGGCTTTTGCTCTTTTATTTTTATCTTCGCGGCTTTATAAAAACTTAATTTCTCCTTATTATACTCTGTAGTATATTGATTGAACTTTTCTTTTTCCTTTAGTGTTTCTTTATTTATTACATTGTAAGCTTTAACTTTCTCACTAATCTCTTTTAGTTTTGTTTCTTTTTCTTTTAGCTTTTCATAAAGTTCCTTTTCAATTATTAATGATTTTTTGTAACTTCCATTCATTTTTAGAAAAGCATCATAACGCTTTTTATAAGCTTTTTCAACTGTTTTGGCTTGTTCTTGTAATTTTTCATCCTCGATTTTATTTATATCATTAAGAACTGATGTTACTTCTTTTTGTGCTTTTTCTAATACATCTGCTTCATTATCTAACTCTTTCTCACGTTCAGATACATTTGCAACAGCTTGTTCTACTTGGGGTAGTGCTTCCTCATTATTCTCTTGTCCTTTCTGTATAATTTGATTATACAATTCTTGTCCCTTTGCTTCTAACTGCTCTAATTTTTTTACATTATCAGATAACGCTTTTTCTTGATTTGCTGCCTTTTCAAAAGCAACGTATAATTTCTCTTCTGGCTTTGCTCCTAAACATCCCCCTAGAAATCCAATTGATAGGATTCCTATTAGAATCGCTTTTCTATTAATCAATTTCAATCCCTCCTACAATGTCAAATACGTTTATCGTGCCAAAAATTTACTGGAAAATGTTCCTCTTCATGATACGCTTCAAGTTCATATCCTTTTTCTTTTAATCCTTTTATGATAGCGGGTACAGCAGCAACAGATTGCGGATGAATATCATGCATTAAAATAACTTCTTGTGGTTCTGTTGCACCTGCTAGTACATTTTGAACAATTTGAGCTGAAGCTGAATCAATTGGCATCTTGTTATACTTCCAATCTAAAGAATCAATTGTCCAATCCCAAACTGTAAAACCAGCTTCTACTGCTTTATTGCGAAGTTCTTCATTTAGTCCTGGCATGGAGCCATATGGTGGACGTGTTAATTTGGGAGATTCCTTCAGAATATTTGCTATTAAATTTTGATCTTCCTTCATTTCATTTACATACTCACCATCGGTATATAATTTCTTAAAGTTATGTGTCATACTGTGCATGCCCACATAATGGCCTTCTTCTTTCTCTCGTTTCACTAAATCCGGAAACTGCTTCACGTTTTCACCAATTAAAAAAAATGTTGCTTCCGCACCATTTTGTCGTAGGATGTCTAACAACTCAGCTGTATATTTACCAGGTCCATCATCAAAAGTAAGATAAGCAACTTTTCTCTCTTGGCCATTAAAGCGCTTTGGTGCTTCTTTCTTTATTTCATTTTTTGCTTGTTCACTTGCTAATTGCACTGAATTCTCTTGCTTCGTTACGGACCTTGCTGGTGAAGTAAGAGATTGATACATAAAATAGCAAGCTACTACTGCAATAATTGCTATAATTGTAATAGATATACGTTGTATATTAGTAGTATTTCTCATAATAGTAATCCCTTTCGTTTTATATATTAATTTTATTATGTGATTCACATTTGATTTACTATTACATTTATAAATAAAAAATCAAAGTAATAATTTTTTCTCCTTTTAATAGAAGAGATATAAGTTGTTGAGGATATATACAATGTCCAAAGCTACATTGGAGGTATTTTTCCGCATTGATACGATTTACAGATAATGCTTTTGAAGTATTTGGAGGAATAGACATTTATCCTTCATATAATTTTTAAAACTTCATTAACGGATATAAAAACGATTCCTGATATGTTTATATTAACTATTAAATCGATTAAATTTTTCTTATAATACAAGAAGATTAGATAATAATTCTATCCAATCTTCTTGAGGGATTCAGATAGTTTAACTATTTTACCGCTAATTTCTTAAATCAAATGACAACAACTTAGCTTCTTTTTTCATCTTATTTAATACATGAAAGGCTCATGTTAATTTGGTTTATTTTTTCGTAAGAGCTTCTTCTATAGAAACACAAGCATAGCCGAGTTCTTTTGCAACCACTTCACATGTAACTTCACCGTTCAGCATGTTTACACCGAGTTTTAATGCATTGTTTTCAAAGATTACTTCTTGCACACCCTTATTGGCGATTTGTAAAGCATATGGAAGTGTTACATTAGTTAAAGCGATGGTGGAAGTTCTTGGAACTGCCCCTGGCATATTCGCAACAGAGTAGTGAAGTACTCCATATTTTTCGAATGTCGGGTTATCATGCGTTGTAACATGATCGCAAGTTTCCACGGCCCCACCTTGATCAATGGCTACATCCACGATTACAGAACCGGTTTTCATTGCCCTTACCATTTCTTCTGTAACTAACTTAGGTGCTTTTGCACCAGGAATCAAAACAGCACTAATTAATAAATCTGCTTGTTTTACTGTTTCCGCGATGTTAAACGGGTTGGACATCAATGTTTTGATTTGAGTACCGAAAATGTCATCCAGTTGGCGTAATCTTTCTGCATTCAAGTCAATAATTGTTACATCAGCACCTAGGCCAATTGCCATTTTCGCAGCATTTGTTCCTACAATCCCTCCTCCGAGAATAGCGATTTTCCCACGATTTACACCGGGAACACCTGCCAGAAGAATCCCTTGTCCACCATTTGATTTTTGTAGGAATTGTGCGCCAATTTGCACAGACATTCGTCCAGCTACCTCACTCATTGGTGTAAGAAGAGGACGTGTATGATTCACTTCTACAGTTTCGTAAGCAATTGCAGTAACGCCATTATCTTTAAGAGCTTGAGCTAAAGCTGGCTCTGCAGCCAAATGCAAGTATGTGAATAGAATTAACTCAGGACGAAAGTATGTGTATTCACTCGTGAGGGGCTCTTTTACTTTCATAATCATTTCTGATTGTCTCCATACTTCTGCAGCACTTAGAATAATTTCTGCACCGGCATATGCATAATCTACATTTCTAAACCCGCTTTCGACACCAGCATTTGTTTCAATCAGTACTTTATGTCCAGCCTTTACAAACGTAAGAACTCCTGCAGGTGTAAGTGCAACACGGTTTTCATTATTTTTAATTTCCTTTGGAACTCCAATAATCATGAAATGATTTCCCCCCTGTACTTATCTTTGTGTAACTTAGTTGTAGTCCAAGTATAGGGTATTAAAAATCTTTTTTCATTGTTGAGAAAAAAGAAAAATGCAGCATCCTTTTGTGGAATTCCACAAAAGGATGCTGCTACAAGAATTTTTTTAGTTTAAGATCCAAGAACATAATCATTTTTTTATTTGGATCTTTTAAATCAATCTCACTGATTTCACAAATACGTTTAAGTCTATAACTTAATGTATTTGGATGAATATTTAACGATTTTGCTACCTCACCCACATTGCAGTCTTTGTTCAGAAAAGTTTCCAACGTCTCAACAAGATTACAATTATACTTATGGTCATAATCATACAGCTTTTGTAACGCTTGATTTTCATACTCTTCACATTTTCTTTTCTCAAGGAGAAGGTCAATCAATTGATAAATACCCATATTTTGATATCCGTAGATATTTGCTGTGTCGCAAGGGAATTTTTCCTTTATAGATAAAACAGTTAGAGCCTCTTTATAAGCTTTATCAACTTTTTGATAATCACTATAAACACTACTGAACGCTGGCTTGATAGACTTAATTCCAAATCGTTTTTCCATTTTATGCACAAACATTTCAACGAAATTGTTGATTTCATTGGACGGTCGATTAACACCATCTAATGGAATCAGAAGAATTAATCGATTACGATCTATTGTGCCAAGTAAACCTTCAAAATGTTGGCTTGTTTTTAACAAATAAGAAATCTGTCTTTCTATTTCATTTATAATTTCCTGTTCAAACTGGAATACGATGATAGTAAATACAGATGCAGGAGTAATGTGCAGTCGATGGAAATTTTCAATAATCTCTTCATTTACTTTTATATGATTGGTCAATAATTTCCATAAAAATTCTTGTGATTGTTCGCCCTTTATATTTTTACGAGCTTGAATCTGTATTAATTTACTTTTTATGGCCTCTGCAGCTTTTTTCAGTAAGGTGCAATTTTCCTCAGTTAAGGGATGTTCGTCTTCCATAGCCCAGATGAACCCCAAAACTTCCTCTTTGTTCCAAATAGAAATAGCAACCCTGTTACTGAGACCAACACCATCTATCTTCTTTACACGAATAGGTTCACGTTTTTTCAAAAGTTCAGGAATAACGCCTTCTTTCCACAAACTGTTAATTACTTTTTCAGGTACACGTCTTCCCATAATAGTTGCAACTCTCGCGGAGTCTATTCTTTCGGCATGAGTACTATATGCCAGAAGACGATGATTCACATCTTCAATTGTAACTGGGCATTGTAGAATCTCACTAATTGTGTCAGCAAACTCTTCTAAACTGTTAAAGTTGATTTTAGAGAAATCATTTTTCATATATGTCAAAACTCATCCATCCTATTTAAAATATAGTTTTTATCTACTGTAAAATGTAAAAAAGTATTCATTGTGTAAATTAACAAACCTATAACACTTTTTATTAATAGTAGGGAATCGCTGTAACTCACTACACGTTGAAAAACCAAAGTTTAGTCGCAAACTTCGGTTTCGTTTATATAGAGCATGAAGCGTTTCAATTCCTTTAATCGTAAGAGAAGTATGACCCCGATTTTGAAAGTCTGTGGATTTCAAAAAAGTTCGCTTTTTTCGAAGTTAAATATCTAATATACGTCCATATTTATTGATTGCACGATATAGATAACACCATTTTTTTGAACTTTATATAGTTTCTTCATCTAGCTTCTAGGATAGATGAAGGCTTTTCATTTTCTTCTTCCATAATGGTCATACCAATTACAACTTTATTAAAACATTAAATTCCCAATGCGTAAACAGTAGATTTTGGCCGAATGTATTCAGTGATTTAATTATTATTTCATCAAATATGGATTTTTGATGAAATAAGGAAATTATGGATACCTTTTTAGAAGACATTGCATATGTTTGGTTATATATAATATTTATCTTTCAATTGATTAAGATGGCTTCCTGCCATCCCTTGTCCGAAGCCAACTCATCTCCCGCCTACTCTCTTCGCGTTCCTTGAGAAAGGAGCCTTCTTGGTTAAAATGATAAAAAACACTCGTTCTGATTAAGGACGAGTGCTTTTCTTTTTAGATTATCTAACAGGGATAAACTTCCATGAGCTAGGTTTTTGTGTTTTTTCACCTAGTACAATCCAATTTTTCTTTGCATTTATATTTTCATAATTTAATGGATAGTCATCTGTAAAAATATTATATTCTGTAGGATTATCCAGGTTAATTTTAATTTTAAAATCAGCTAAACTATCAGATTTTTGAGCAAGGTGAATCCAACTAGAATAATTAGACCAATTTAAATATTGGAATTGGTCGTAATTTGAGTGCTTCATGCGAAGATATATACTCTCCCCGTGGTGTAGCTTTGCATCATTTTCTTTGTAGAATTCAAATTCCATAGGTGTACCAGATAAACCATTGTTTTCTTTATTTGCAAGTGTGACATAATCGTAACGATTTGCTATATACCATTCAAATGTTAGACCTTGATAAGGAGATTCACTTGGTACAATATAATAGTTTTTCCCTGCTTCTATGACATTTCCCTCTATATCATAGATTAATGCAGTCTCTATACTTGGAGCTTTCACATTTTCAGTAAAAGTTTTAAACCACAGATTTAAAAAACCTGCTGTATTGCGCTGAGCTTCTCCTAAGCTTCGCTGCACAGCTGGGGTAACCATTTCTTGCCACAATTGTGCCTTACCACTATTATAATACTTAAATGTTTTATCATTAGTAATATTTTGGATTTCGGGTTTAGCTACTCGGGCTGCATAATCAATCCATTCTTCAGGTGTGGATAGGGAATTGTTATAGTTCCCTCCAGTCTTGACTGCAAATTGATTTTGAATGGTTGTAACATAATTTTCAAAGTAGCTATGATATTTTATAGCTCTCGTATCAATTGCAGTAAAATTTGCTGCATGCATAGGTTGGGTAGCATCTGTAAAGTAGTGCGTAGCTACTCCTAAGTAATAGAAAGCTTTTTCATAGTCCTTATTTCGTAAGTGTTCTCCAGATTCATAAAAGTATTTCTTACCTTGTGTAAGAGCGGTTGGATTTGTTTCTCCTCTATAATTTTCTTTAGTATCAGGATCATAAAAATGAGATTTCCATCCACCTTTAAAAACGCCGCCTATTCCTGTTCCACCATCATTAAACTCTGCATTATAATCTGCATCATATAATCCTTTAGAAAATAGATCTTTATATTGTGGATAATTTAAAAAGTCCACAGCCTGCTTATTTGCTTCAATATTAGATTCTGTTTTCATAATTTCAATAGCTTGTTTTGCAATCCATAAATGTGTACTTTTATCAGAATGATACGGAGCTTCTGCAGACCATCTTGCAGTAATAGGATCATTCTCATTTAAATCAATTTGATCGAGATGAGCATAACTACTTTGAGGACATGCTCCTAAAATAGTTAAAGTCACTCCAGCTATACATAGTGTTGATACGATTTTTTTCATTTTTTATTCCTTCCTAAATATAAAGATTCTTATGCGGATGTTCACCTTAACAACGACAGTTAAATAGCTCTAATAAAAGAGCGATTAGCAAAGGCTAACTGCTTAATTTCTCTCTTAAAGGAATACAACCACACATCGATTAAATTAAAAATTTTAAATTAACCTTAAACAATAATTTTCCTTCTCTACATCTAGTTATATATAAAAGCGCGTCTTATTTAAACATGTTTTTTTATGCAATTTCGCATATCCAAAAATAGGGAATCAAATAACCTTCCATAGGACAATAGGAGTTGATACATATGTGGGAAAGATTTAAAAACTATAAGTATTCCTCAAAGGAATTAAAGTTCATGCTTTGGCTATTTGGTATTACTTGTTTTGTACACTCGGTCGCTTTCTTTGGTGGACTATTTTCTTCCGAATTTCTTTGGTTTAAAGGTCTTTGCGCTATTGCAGCATTACTAGCTTTTATGGATGTAAAGCGGAAAATCAATAAGTATAAGGTAGCATTGTGAAAAGGATTCATTACAGGTTCCTTTTTCCTATGCGAAATAAAAAAAGCAGTGGATTGGCTACCTATCCATGTTTATCCACCCCACGGCAATTTTTAATTTAGGTATTGAAATTCTCTAAATCTCGATGTATTATATTTTTGTATTTTCTCAGTTCCTAAGCCGAGAAAACATCATCACTTCTGAAAGGACCCGAACTCCAACGGGTTCTTTTTATTTACTTGAACTCATTTTTGAATTATTGTATTATATTTTCAGGTCTTACTTATATAAATCATTATCAAGAGAATCTGCGGGTTTGCAGGTTCTTTTTTTGTTAACTAAAAAAGCAGTGGACACCGCATTTTAATTAATCAACTTTAAATCAATATCTACACTATAATAATTTATAGAAATTATAAGAATAGATAAATAGAGAAGAATGGTGCATTATTACCTAACATACTATATTTATATTTAATAGACTATAATAAAATGAATTTCTTGTTATCGCTAAATATAATTATTGAATATATGTAAGTCACTGACATTCTGACCATGAATTTTTGAAAGGGTCGAAAATTGTATATTTTTTTACAAAAAGTAAGTTATAATTTCTTTTGAAGAGCAATCTGTAAGTCCCATTGAAATATGTGGTAAATTTACATGGGACATGGGATATGAAATACATATTTGAAAAGAGATAATGAACTTAAAAAAAGTGTTCTTATCTCTTTTTTACTTATATGATGAGGAAATCAATTGTGGAAAAATTAAACAAACGTTTGTTTAAAACATTTTGGCTATGAATCAATGTATGTGAGGTACGGGATTCAATTGTCCACTTTGTTCAATTTCACGTTTATTATATAAATTTTATATAACAAAGAACAAAGCATCCTATTTGGATGCTTTTCGTGTAAATGATTTAGAGATGATTTTTGAGACATATTTAAAGCAATATTCAACATATTTTAGGTTCAATTTCATTTATCTCAAATACCATGGTTTTTGGTAACTATCGTTATCTTTAACGTACAGGAACTGATTAAAATGTGTCCAAATTGTATCTAAACGTACAATTTTCTTTTTTGGATATGGTGAGGCCATATATTGTAAACCAAAAAGAGTTATTAAAATTTTTAAATTCAAGTTTAAATGAATATACTAATGCAATGAAGAAAGGGGTAACTCTAGCTGAGTTTGCATCTAAAAAAGGCATAAATGAAGCAAAGTTAATCCATTATTTTGCAAAAGAACAAAAAACAATTAGATATCGCGTTAAAAAAAGGAGAAATAGATCAACAGATGTATAAAGACCTCTTACCTGATATCCATCATGGTATTTATAGAGCTATTCATTATAATCCTAATTCTAAAGCTAGTGGTAGTGTTAAAAAATAATAAGTTAAGAAAAAAGCCCATTTAGGGGTCACCATACATCGCTATCAAGCTAAGAAATACAAATACCTCTAAAACGAGAAAATGTACATCTTCATGTGAAAATGTACATTTTTTGTTTTGGGGTGTTATAAAATTCTTAAGTTGATGGATGTGGGGTAAACACACATCGCTATCAAGCTAAGCTCATACAACGTCAATTATAGTAGAGAGTGTTTCTTTTTTCTAAAGGTTATGTGTA